>JBBSSY010000007.1:0-20632 GCA_038241595.1 Chitinophagales bacterium
ATCAGCCGAAATCAGGAAAACACTGGGAAATTACCCCGAACTGGGTCGGTTAACGGCAAAAAAGATAAAAGGATCAAAACTGGTGGAGATACCCAACACCGGGCACCTGCCGCATATTCAGTCGTTCGAAGCGTTTATAAAATCGCTTATTGCATTCCTGGCGCCGTAAAAAAACGTCCACGCATTCAAACTGTCACTGCGGGAATCAGATCAATCATTTCCAATCCGCCGGCGCGTCTCTCGAAGGCGTACACAGACGTACCATTGGTAAGTACCAGGAACATTACGGGAACTGACATATTATACCGCAATACCTGGTGTAGCACATTTTCATCAATTACCACCTCCATAGATTTACACTCGACCATCATCCACGGGGTATGCACCGAATTATAAACCAGCACATCAAATCGTTTGGTCATTTCACCCAGGTAGATTTCCTTTTCAACAGCGATCATCGACGCCGGGTATTTTTTAACCTGCACGAGATACTGCAGAAAGTTTTGCCTAACCCATTCTTCCGGAGTCAGGCGTACCCAACTTTTGCGCAACTCGTCAAAAATCATCTCCCTGCCATCGGCGGTCTTTATTTTATACGGATAGTCGGGATATTCAATTTTGATCATAACGGGACTCCCTTCTCTGATGTAGCTTTTGAGAAACTATTTGCTAAATTAGCAGATTAACCGGTTTGCAACCATTTAAAAAAAACTTATGAAATCGAAAGAAGAAATTGTAGACAACTGGTTGCCACGGTACACGGGTGAGAAGCTGGACAACTTTGGCAAATACATCCTGCTTACAAATTTCTCAAATTACGTATCCCTGTTTGCACAATGGAATAATGTATCGATAGTAGGTCTCGACCGTCCGATGCAGTGTGCAACGGCAAACAATATCACCATTATTAATTTCGGGATGGGCAGCCCGACTGCCGCTACCATAATGGACCTGTTAACAGCCATCGACCCGGAAGCGGTACTTTTTTTAGGAAAATGCGGTGGTTTAAAAAAACGAAACAAACTTGGCGACCTGATATTGCCGATAGCAGCTATACGCGGAGAAGGAACATCCAATGACTATTTTCCGCCAGAAGTGCCTGCTTTACCTGCCTTTGCGTTGCAGAAAGCAGTGTCTACCACGATCCGTGATTATGGGGTGGATTACTGGACCGGTACCGTGTACACCACCAACCGTCGCATCTGGGAACATGACGAAGCATTTAAAGCCTATCTCCAGAAGATCCGCGCTTACGCCATCGACATGGAAACGGCTACCATCTTTTCAGTTGGTTTTTTTAACAAGATACCCACAGGGGCATTACTCCTCGTAAGCGATTCGCCCATGATACCTGAAGGGGTGAAAACGGAAGAAAGCGATAAAAATGTCACCGGAAATTTTGTTGAACGACACCTGAAAATAGGCATCGATTCCCTGAAGCAACTCATCAATGACGGGCTAACCGTCCGGCACCTGAAATTCTAAACAAAATAAGGAGCGGCTAATTACAGCCAGCGTGTCCCAGAACCCAATAAATAACAACGAATACAACAATAGTCCCAAGGCAGCCCCCGCCCCATTTGTAGGCGCCATATCCAGCGAGAAGTGTTTTCATCCAGTCTTTCATACGTGTAAGTTTATTTAAATACTACTACAATGTACGGCAATCGGATGATCGAAGAATTTTTAAGTCGCGGTATATTTATAAACAGTCTAGATACCAGTGTCGATCAGGAGCACATATACTTCCTTTGGGCCATGCACACCAACAACAAGTGTTTTTTCGATGTCTGCGGTGCGGCTCGGGCCAGAAGCAAAGGTTATGAGTGAAGGGAGGTTGAAGGGATATTTTTCTTTGAGGGCAACCAATGAATCCCTCAGGTCGTAAACCAACTGGTTTGTATAAGCGATGCAGATATGTACCGGCGCATAAACGCTTGCCGTACGTCCGCTGGCCTGCGCGGCACTCATAACCACCGTTCCTGTTCGCGCGACGAGGGTTTCACAAGTAGTAACGCTGGCGTCGCAATCTGCCAGTTCAAGTGCTGCAGATAGTGGAAATGAGCCAATCGCAAAGAGTTTCTGCAGTGATGGCTCGCGACAGAAAATCTTTTCCCATTTCCTTGCCTGGAACAAACTCACGAGCTGGGCGACTGCTTCGCCTTCATCCAGACAAAAGATAAATTTGCCCTGCAGTTTGCTGAATTCTTCTGCGAACTGCACTTCGAGGTCTTGTTGTGAAGGAACATAAACAGAACTGCTTCCTTCACTTTGCGGAAAAGGAAGAGGCGTTGATTCACTCAACGCCTTCCTGATTTTCTTTAATATATTTTCTTTCGACTGAGACAATTTCATACCACTGGGTAAAGATAAAATGTACCGAAGTTAACACTACGGTCCTTCGCTCAACAGCGAATGGTTGGTAGCATTGCTATCGTACGGCGGAACACCTTCGCTGATCACACCGTGATCAACGTGGTTGTTGCCTTCATCATCAACATCGAGCGTTTTCTTTTCTTCGTAAGGCCTTTTTCCGATCAAGATCTCCACATCACTCTGGAAGAGAACTTCCCTTGTCAATAAAGCTTCGGCAAGTTTTTTTACCTGCTCTTTTTTGTCGGAGAGCAATGCCTTGGTGCTTTCATACGCCCTGCTGATGAGCTGACGAACCTCTTCATCAATCAATTTAGACGTTTCTTCTGAATATGGTTTGGTAAAGGTGTTTTCAGCAGCCGGATCGTAAAAACTTATATTCCCGACTTTTTCATTCATTCCATATACAGTTACCATGGCATATGCCATACGGGTAACCTGCTGCAGATCATTCTGCGCACCAGTTGAAATTTTGCCAAAAAACAGGTCTTCACTTGCACGGCCACCCAAACTCATACATATTTGGTCGAGTAATTGATCGGTATTATACAGATACTGCTCTTTCGGTGTGTATTGCGCGTAACCCAATGCTGCAACGCCTCTCGGAACGATGGTTACCTTTAATAACGGGTATGCATGTTCGAGAAACCAGCCGCAAATGGCATGACCGGCTTCATGGTAAGCAATGATCTTCTTTTCTTCAGGAGAAATGATCTTGTTCTTTTTTTCCAAACCGCCGATCACGCGGTCAACCGCATCCTGGAAATCTTCCATTTCCACATGTTCTTTTCCTTTCCTGGCTGCGATCAGTGCTGCTTCGTTACAAATATTTGCGATATCAGCGCCCGCAAAACCTGGTGTCTGCTCTGCCAATTTATGAATATCTACCTTGGTAGAAATCTTGATCGGTTTCAGGTGCACCTTAAAAATATGCTCACGACCCTTCAAATCGGGTTTGTCAATAGAAATCTGGCGATCAAAACGTCCGGGACGCAACAGCGCTGTATCAAGTACATCCGGGCGGTTGGTTGCAGCAAGAACGATGATTCCTGTTTCTCCACTAAAGCCATCCATTTCTACCAGCAGTTGGTTGAGGGTGCTTTCACGTTCATCATTACTCATGATGGCATTTTTACCCCTCGCCCGGCCGATGGCATCGATTTCATCTATAAAAATGATACAAGGTGATTTCTCACGAGCCTGTTTAAACAGGTCACGCACACGGCTGGCGCCTACACCTACAAATAATTCGACAAAGTCAGAACCGCTCATGCTAAAGAAAGGTACCTGTGCTTCACCAGCCATTGCTTTTGCAAGCAATGTTTTACCCGTACCCGGAGGACCTACTAGCAAGGCACCTTTTGGAATTTTGCCACCCAAAGCGGTGTATTTCTTAGGATTTTTCAGGAAGTCAACAATTTCCATCACTTCCACTTTCGCTTCATCAAGGCCGGCCACATCATTAAAAGTAATATTAACCTTTGTGCCCTTGTCGAACAGGGTAGCCTTCGATTTACCAATGTTAAAGATGCCTCCAGGCCCTGCGCCACCACCAGCACCACCGCCCATTTTACGCATAAGCAATACCCAAATCAATACAATGATGAGAATCGGTAAAATGAAGTTGAGGATACTGGGAATCCAATCAGCTTCTTTTTTGGGGAATGTCTTTACCTCTTTTACATTCGGATTTTTGACATAAAAATCACGAAGCTCTTTATCAAAATCATCTGCTTTTGTTACTGAAAACTGGAACTGCGGGTTTTTGTCAGTGTTCGACCATTGGTAATTGCTTTTGGCAAGCAACTCTTTGTAATAGGGTTTTTGTAAACTGTCTTTATTGATGGTTACCTTAATCAGGTCTTTGTTGGTAATGATGTCAACTTTCTCAACATCTCCATTGGCAAGCATGTTATTCGTAAATTCCTGTTTAGAAATTTCTTTGGCATCGGGCGTAAATGTTCCGAACAGGTTAAAACCAATCAATATGGCTGCTATCGCTCCCCAAACCCAGTAAATGTTAAACTTGGGGCCTTTCCTAGGATTGTCGTCCTTCTGCTTCAATCGCTGAAAGCCTCCCCGTTCATTTTGTTTCAAATCTTCTTGTGACATATATTAAGTCTTCTCCTAGTTTTTGTTTAATAAAAATGAAAGAAATTTGTTTGATGGCTATCGCTAAATATTGTATAATGTACATTGATTTCACAGCTACGGGGAAAGCCCTGGAATGGTTTTATTCATCTATATGTTCAGTTTGCGGCGCATCGCTCCACATTTCTTCCAGGCCATAAAATTGTCGGGGTTCATTTTGCATGACATGGACCACTACATTTACGTAATCTACCAGGATCCACTGGGAGGCCTGGTACCCTTCATGCCTGTAAGGCGTTTCACTGCATGCCGTACCCACGCTGTCTTCCACAGCCTCCGCGATGGCTTTGACCTGCGTCGTACTGCTCGCGGAACATATTATAAAAAAGTCGGAGACCGCCTCGGGAATTTTGCGTAAGTCCAGGGAAACGATGTGTTCCCCTTTCTTATCTTGGATGGCTTGAATGATCGTTTTAAAAATCTTTGAGTTTCTGGTAATTTTGGCGACACGTTGATTAGTTCGTGTAGCCAGCATGGTCAGTTGTTCCAATAATCAAATCGTTTTATTAGTAATAATATTTTAATCAGCGCGAAAAAAGACTTCGACACTTAAAGCTTCGCTTTCATTCGATGAATAACATCCGCCGGTTTCAATGTCTTTTCCATAAAATTTACGATGCCGAAACATCGAAATGCTTACAATATAAAAAATTCCTACGTTTGCGACTGTCAAAAGTACAAAAATCTTTACCAATTAGCTCCAATACATGCCAACAGACAGCCCGCAGTTTACGATACTTGAATCGGTTGACAGTACCAACAACTATGCCATGGCACAAGTTCATGCGGGATTGGCGAAACACAAAAATATCTACTTCGCTTTGGAACAAACCGCGGGAAAAGGGCAGCGTGGCAAGCGCTGGAATACCGGAACAGGCGAAAATATCGCCATGAGCGTGGTGATCCAACCGTCACTCGTTCCTCTTACCGATCCGTTTGCACTCAGTATGCTAGTCGCCTTAAGTTGTAGCGATCTTTTGCAAACGACCGCCAAACTACAGGCGGCCATCAAGTGGCCAAATGATATTTACCTGGATGACAGAAAGGCAGGGGGCATCCTGATCGAGAATGTTTTCCACGGAACAGACTGGTTGTATGCAGTAATTGGCATCGGGGTCAATGTCAACCAAACGTCTTTTGATGCCGATCTGCCCAACCCAGTGTCGGTGAACCAGGTAACGGGTAAGCGGTTTGACATTTTAGTGCTGGCCAGCGAACTTGCCACTTGCCTGAACAACCGGCTCGATGGTTATCCATCGCTGGCTGCCGGCGACACATTAGACGAATATAACCGTAGACTCTATAAGCTCGCGCAGACTGTAACTTTGAAAAGAGGAAATATAAGTTTCCAGGCGCGCATCCTGGGTGTCGACAGCCAGGGAAAATTGCTGACCCGGCACGCCATCGAACAGGAATTTGATTGGGGAGAAGTGGAATGGAAAAACCTGCCGCAAGATCCGGCTTATAAAAATCACTCCTAATCCAAAATTCGGATGCCTTCGCCGATGGTTGCATCCTGTTCTGCCGCCCTGGCTTCCACTTCATATTTGTTATTATGATATCCTTTCCAGATGCTTTCCCAAAGATATTTACCAATAAATAGCAAGAACCCATGTTGTTGAAATTGCCGCACGTGGGCCAGCTCATGGCGTAACCAGCGCGGATTGTTCAGCAGTTCCTGCCGGTCGGCGTTGTACAAGTGTATTGTTTTGCCAATGACAATCGCCACAGACCGTGCTTTTAATTTCCTGGCGGCCAGCTTCGCAATAAAAGAATCTTTTTTGATATAACAGTTCACAATCAAAGTTACACCGTCCGCTCCATGGCATACATTTTTAAGCAAATCCTTGCAAGTAAACATATAACCATGACCAGCGATAAAAATTCAGCAAAAGACAAACAGTCAAATATCGGTTACGAAAACACCAAGACGCGGAATGACGGCGATGAAAAAGAAACAGCGCGCGTAAGTACTTCGGAACCAGGTACAGACAATAGTCCAACCGACGATGACGCCGGGTTACGTTCCGAATCTGGTAGCAAAACCCAGGGCCAGGAATCTGGCGACCATGAATAACTGCATCATTATTACAACAAGAGCGTGGAATTATTTCAGGCGCCTCCTTTTTTGAGAGGCCTGGGCGAAAGTGTCTTCGCGGATGGAATATTATTTAGCGGCAGCGAATTTGTCCCACGCTTTGATAATATCTTCCGCATGCTGCTTGCTCCTTGGCTTCAGGAAAATTTTACGCACGATGCCTTTTTCGTCGATGAGGAAGGTGGTGCGGTGAAGACCCATGTATTTCCTGCCGTAGTTCAGTTTTTCACCCCAAACGCCAAACTGGTTAATTATTTCATGTTGCGGATCGGCAACCAGCGTAAAAGGCAGACTAAATTTTGCTTTAAATTTCTCATGACTGGGTGCATCATCCGGGCTTACACCGACTACTTCAAAACCATGCTCTTTGAGCAGCACGTTGTTGTCGCGCAGGTTGCATGCTTGTACCGTGCAGGTAGGCGTATCATCCTGCGGGTAAAAATATAAAACGACTTTCTTTCCTTTCAAAGCAGATAGGGAGAATTTTTTTCCGTGCTGGTCGGTTCCTGAAAAAGCCGGCGCTTTATCGCCTTCGTGTAAGCTCGTCATTATAATAGTATTAATAATTAATCGCCTGTTTGAACCCAGAGATCGTCAACGGGTAAACTTGAATAGCCTGGTGGTCAGGTTACCCGCTTCGTCTTCAACGTGAACGGTCAGTTCATGATCGCCACGCGAACACATTTCGTCAAACCGGTAGATAAACGTCCTCCCTTTGTCATTGGTAAAACGCAGCCACTTACCATCAAGTTCCGCACGAAAATTCATAAACTCGTCGTTATTGTCTTTTACCGCAAAAGCGATAGAAGTCGCTCTCGACAGGTTCGCCCCATTCGCGAAGCCAATGGGAGTAATGGTGGGCGGCTCTTCATCTATGATCAACCTGAAATTGCCGAGATTCCGGAACATCGCCGTTGCCCATCCATGCTGCCAGCGTACTTTTTTAACGTCGGTTGAAGGGCCATATACCCGCTGCATCAGTACGCGGTTCATTTTCTCGGGTGCCAGGGAGGCCAACGGTTTTATCCTCACTACTATCGAATCCTGCAGCGGGATATACCCATAGCCGATGACATGCGTTGCTGAAATGCCACCTGCGGATGGCAGGGTTCTGGCGTAACGAATGTGCACCGAATCATACAGGCAATTTTCGCCGATAAAATATTCACAGTCGTCGGTCTCGTCGAAATTAACGACCATCGGGTAAAACATTTTCCCGGGCATCGGTGCCCGTACCACGGGCGTGCCATTGTATTGTACAGAAAGATTAACCTCCGAACTATTGCCATAAGCATCTTTCACCACGATGCGGATGGCATGCACCAGTCCGTCTGTGATACTGATCACGCCATCGCTGGTTCCCTTTTTATAAACTGAATGCAGGTTGCCCGGCAGCATCGACAAGTGCTGCAGGTAGCCGCCGCCGGTTGCTTTTGTTTTGTAGTCAATATGAGCATTGATATAACGGGTATCATTATAACTCACATTGTCAATCTGGAAACCGCTGACCAGCTGGTTGTTGTCGTAGAACAATGCCTCGTAGATGCCGTTCTGGTTGGTAGAGCCAGAATGCGTATCATAGGCTGAGATCGCGAAACTTATTTTACCCGCTGGCGTTTTTACCACGCCCGGCGCTGTGACGTAACCGTTAGCTGTCTTGGTAACCGAAATAAGTTTTGGCGTTTGCTCATACGTACTGATGGTGCGATCATACATGGCAAGGCGGCGCAGGACAGGTTTTGTGTTGTCGGCCAGCGGCAGTCCAAACAACATCGGGTTAAGATTGACATCGTCGGCTGTTCTCCTTACTTCAAAGTGCACATGGGGCCCTTGCGATCCGCCGGTGCTTCCACTGTATGCGATGAGGTCTCCCTTTTTAACCGGGAACATGCCTGGTGGAAGGCTGAGGAACACATTCCAGGCCTCCTGCCGGTATTGTTGCTTTTTTACATACTGTTCAAGCGATGGAAAAAAAGCGTTCAGGTGGGCGTATAACGTAGTGAATCCATTTGGATGATTGATGTAAACCGCCTGGCCAAAACCGTACGGTTCAATTTTAATCCTTGCCACGTATCCATCTGCAGCAGCATATACCGGGTGGTTGACCGTTGCCTGTGTTTTTAGGTCGAGCCCCATGTGGAAATGGTTGGGACGTAATTCCCCGAAATTTCCACTCAGGCTGATAGGAAGGTCTAACGGATCGCCAAAGTATCCCTGCGGATAATTTTTAGCCGGGAACAATTGGGCAAAAACAAGTAAAGGACAGATCAGGATTAATAAACAGGTGATGAGACAAAGGTTCTTCAGCTTCATTCGGGTAGACTATAAGCTGTAAAAGTACGGGAGAAAGTAATCAATTGACCCTTCGACCATTTTTCATGCAAACGATTTTACATATACAGTGTTACCTATAGCGTTACCTAATCATTATATTCTATACTGTTTAAATTATATAGAAACTGGTACAGCTTTTGGCAATTAATCGTTGTCTTAATTAAATAAATTCATGTTAAAATTAAAAATAGGGTTATGAAGGGCTTTAAAAAAAAATTAGCGGTCGTGCTGGTTTTTAGTGTCGCTGCCTTGGTGGGTTTGTTCAAGGGAACTGAAGCCAGGCAGAAATGGGTTTTTAAACTTAAAAACAAACATGACCACCGCAGGCAAATCGCCGAAAAACGTTCTATTGCGCGGAATGGCGGTGTGCTGCTTGACGATATTGAAATGGCGGCCTACCACAAATAATTGCGTCCGCTGATGCAGTTGCATCTGCGGCTGTTCCTTTTTCCAATTTTCATTATTCGAGTTACCGATTCTATTATTCGTAAAAATGAGCACGCGAGTTATCTTCAGTTTATTTTTTTGTGTCCGATGACGGCTACTATTCCACGGTAGGATGCCGGACAAAAATTTATCATTCTATTAAATTTCCCTCCCTTACTTTTGCGCAATTTGTTTTTAGACCATGCCAAAAGATAATTCATTAAAATCAGTACTAATCATCGGTTCCGGACCGATTATTATCGGCCAAGCCTGCGAATTTGACTATGCCGGTACGCAGGCCGCCAGGAGTTTACGGGAAGAAGGGATCGAAGTTATTTTGATCAACAGCAACCCGGCAACCATCATGACCGACCCGATGATGGCCGATAAGGTGTACCTGCTTCCCCTGACGGTGGAAAGCATCGAACAGATTCTTGAAGAGAATCAGATCGACGCTGTTCTCCCGACAATGGGAGGACAAACCGCCCTTAATCTGGCCAAAGAGGCCGAAGACCTGGGAATCTGGGAAAAATTTAATGTCCGTTTGATCGGTGTAGACATCAAAGCCATCGACAAGGCTGAGGACCGTGAAAAGTTCCGGCAGTGGATGATCGCAATGAGGATACAGGTTGCGCCGGCAAAAACGGCCAATTCCTTTCTTGAAGGAAAAGAATTTGCGCAGGAAATCGGGTTTCCACTTGTAATCAGACCATCTTTTACCCTCGGCGGAACAGGTGGTGGCTTTGTGCATAGCAAGGAAGACCTTGACGAGGCGCTGGATCGAGGCTTGAAAGCCTCCCCGATCCATGAAGTGCTCGTAGAAAAAGCAATCCTCGGCTGGAAGGAGTTTGAACTGGAATTGTTGCGCGACGTAAACGACAATGTGGTGATCATCTGTACCGTCGAAAACTTTGACCCTATGGGCGTTCATACCGGCGACTCCATTACCGTAGCTCCAGCCATGACATTGAGTGATACGGCATACCAGCATATGCGCAATACCGCCATCCGCATGATGCGCGACCTTGGCAACTTTGCCGGTGGGTGCAATGTGCAGTTCGCCCTGAACCCGGTAAATGAAGAAATCATCGCCATCGAGATCAACCCGCGTGTGAGCCGCTCGTCTGCACTGGCGTCGAAAGCAACGGGTTATCCCATCGCGAAGATTGCGGCCAAACTCGCGATCGGTTATAGCCTGGACGAACTGGAAAACCAGATTACCGGGACTACCTCTGCATATTTTGAACCGGCGCTTGACTATGTGATTGTAAAGATGCCGCGCTGGAATTTCGATAAGTTCAAAGGCGCCAACGACACGCTGGGGCTGCAGATGAAAAGTGTAGGGGAAGTAATGGCTATCGGCCGAAGCTTCACCGAAGCCATCCAGAAAGCCTGCCAAAGCCTTGAGAATAACGCCGTCGGACTTGGATATTATGGAAAGAGCCTGATGCATGCAGAAGAATTACTGGCTTACATCAAAGTGCCTACCTGGGACCGTGTGTTCCGGATAAAAGATGCATTGATGGCTGGCCTGTCGGTGAATACCATCTCAAAAGCCACCAACGGCATCGACCCCTGGTTCCTCTACGAGATCCAGAAGATATGTACGCTCGAGAAAGAAATCGCCAGGTTTAAATTTGATACCCTGCCGGATAGCCTGCTTTTGGAAGCAAAACGCATGGGATTTAGTGATGAACAGCTTTGTCGGATCATGAATGACGGCACGGAGGCAGAACTCTATGAAAAAAGAAAGGCCGCCGGGATCATTCGCACCTTCAAAATGGTAGATACCTGTTCGGCCGAATTTGAAGCCAAAACACCGTATTTCTATTCTACGTTTGAAACACCGTCCAAACAATCGAATGGAACCGCGCTGGTATCTGCCAATGACAGTAAAATATCCGGCAAAAAGAAAATCATCGTATTGGGCTCAGGACCAAACCGTATCGGCCAGGGCATAGAATTCGATTATTGTTGTGTACATGGGCTTTTGGCGATCAAGGAATGCGGTTTTGAAGCCATTATGGTTAATTGTAACCCTGAAACCGTTTCGACCGATTTTGACATCGCTGACAAATTGTATTTCGAGCCGGTTTACTGGGAACATTTAATCGAGATCATCGAACATGAAAAACCAGAAGGCGTAATCGTGCAACTTGGCGGTCAGACCGCCCTGAAACTCGCCGAAAAATTACAGGAAAAAGGCATCAAAATTATTGGCACCTCGTATGACAGCATGGATATTGCCGAAGACCGTGGACGTTTTAGCGACCGGCTGAAAGACCTGGATATTCCTTACCCGGACTATGGAACCGCCTATACAGTGGACCAGGCCATCGAAGTGGCTAAAAAAGTGGGTTACCCGGTACTTGTCCGTCCGAGCTACGTACTGGGCGGCCAGCGCATGAGAATCGTTATCAACGATGATGAAGTGGAAAATGCCGTTGTCAGCCTGCTCAAACACATCCCCGGCAACAAGATCCTGATCGATCATTTCCTTGACCGATGCCAGGAAGCAGAGATCGATGCCATTTTTGATGGCGAAGATTTTCACGTAATGGGTGTAATGGAGCATATTGAACCAGCGGGTATCCATAGCGGTGATAGCAACGCGGTGTTACCGGCCTTCAACCTGACGCCACTCGTGGTTACTACCATGGAACACTACGCGGAGAAAATTGCCCGTGCACTGGATATTAAAGGGCTCATAAACATTCAGTTTGCCATCAAAGACGGAAAGGTATATGTCATCGAGGCGAACCCAAGGGCGTCACGAACCACGCCGTTTATTGCCAAGGCCTACAAGATCCCCTACCTGAACGTGGCCACCAAGATCATGATGGGTACACATAAATTGAAAGATTTTACTTTTGAAAAACAGCTGAAGGGCTTTGCGATTAAAGAGCCGGTATTTTCATTTGACAAGTTTCCGGGTGTTAATAAGGAACTGGGCCCTGAAATGAAATCTACCGGGGAAGCGATCCGATTTATCAAGGACCTCCGCGATCCATACTTCAGAAAATTATATAAAGACCGCAGTATGTACCTGAGTAAATAGACTACCATTTTTTCGAAAAAAGGCCGGCTTTCGCTGGCCTTTTTTAGTATTCACAGGCAATGGAATGATTTTGGCAAAACTGACAGCAAATCCCGTGTAATACAATGAAACATGAATATTGAGATCAAGCGCATTGCGGATGTAATCCAAACGGTGTTTTCCGGCGAACCCTGGTATGGCAAATCCATTTCACGGGTGATCCATGAAATTGATCCTGGCATCGTTTACAGGAAGCCTGGTCCTCATGCTCATTCACTGATTGAATTGCTTTACCACATGGTTACCTGGAGCCAATTCACCAGGCAACGCCTTGAAAAAGATACCAGTCAACCAGCAGAAATAGCCGACGAATTTCACTGGAGTGAAACAAATGCCGACATTCATACCTGGAACAACGGCATTGCTCAGCTCACCGCATCCACCAATAAAATACTCGACTTGCTTGAGCGTTTTACAGACGAGATGCTGGAGGACACCGTCGATTACCGGGATTATAATTATCGTTTCCTGCTGAACGGACTGGTACAACACAATGTTTACCACCTGGGACAAATGGTGTATATACAAAAAATCCTTTCTTAAAAAAGCAGAAGTTTACTAAATACTAAATCCCTGCCTGCGCAGGTAAATCTCAATTTTTTTGACCATCACACTTCCTGTTTGTTGATGCGCATCTTCCAGTTGCTGACCGGTAATTTTCCATTTGTTTTTCCAGTAATCGAGCTCATACGCTTCGTGAAAATTGATGCGGATCCTGTCTGCCTTACCGGTTTTGTTTTTATTATCTGACATAAATAATTTTTTGGCGTGGGAAACCCGGTATGTACGAGGATAAAATTACTTTAATCTGATAAGGCCTGCCATACCACGAAACGGGTAGCCCTGCGATTTATCCATTGTTCCAACTGTGTAAAGTTCGTGCGGGAAATGCCATCATAGAAGGGTTATTTAATCTGTAAACAGACGTTTTTTCACCCGGAATTTACACGACAGGTACGGCTAACTTTCAGCATGAAATCAACCGGCATGCCCGTTTGGAAAGAAGCGCCATTTGTGCGGCTAATTATCCCATTTATTGCGGGCATATTACTTCAATGGTACAGCAACCCGTTACCAGTCATTTATTGGATTGGTTTATCCGGCATCGGGGTGCTTATTCTCTCCATCTCCCGACTAAAACCATATACGCTGTTTAAATATTACCGCCTTACGGGCCTCCTGCTCCAGTTCATGCTGGTACTGCTTGGCGGTTTGCTAACCTGGCATCACGATGTCAGGAACCACCTTTCGTGGATGGGAAACACTTCGAGCAATGGCCTGACCTATATTGTCCGGCTTGATGAACCGTTGACAGAAAAAAGGAAAAGCTGGAAAACAACGGCTGTGATAGACGGGGTTGTCCGCCAGGATGCTTCCGTGACGATGGAGGGCACGCTGCTTATTTATTTTAAAAAAGATTCAGTCCCGGGCGTCCTCAGATACAACAGCAGCATCGCCTTTCGAAAAACACCCGTGCTAATTCCGCGGAACGACAACCCCGGCGGGTTCGATCACCAGCAATACTGTGCCCTGCAAGGGATTTACTACCAGGTTTATTTACAGCAGCATGATTATGTAGTGTTACCTGCAAACCCAGGGAACCAATTTGGAAATTTCTTACAGCAGACCCGGGACAAGATCCTGGAAACGCTACGGCGATATATTCCGGGACAACGGGAATCTGGGCTCGCAGAAGCATTGCTGATCGGCTACCGGAATGACCTTGATAAGCAGCTTGTGCAGCAGTACGCAAATACGGGTGTGGTGCATATAATTGCGATTTCGGGCCTGCACATTGCGTTGATTTACTGGATGCTTGAGTTGGCGATGAGAGCCGTTTTCAAGAAACGCCGGTTTGCTGTTTTTAAACTGGGCGCCATTCTTATGGGACTGTGGTTGTTTAGCTTTCTTGCCGGGGGATCCCCATCTGTTTTACGGGCAGCCGTGATGTTCACCTTTATTGTAACAGGGAAACACCTCGGGCGACGGACATCCGTGTATAATTCACTCGCCGCTTCTGCGTTTGTACTTCTCTGTTATAATCCGTATTGGTTGTGGGATGCAGGTTTCCAGTTGTCTTACCTCGCTGTACTCAGCCTGGTTCTTTTTATGTCACCGTTGTACCAGTTGCTGTTTATAAAAAATAAACTGATCGATGCCATATGGAAAGCTTCGACGATAACAACTGCAGCACAAATTCTTACGGTGCCGCTAAGCATTTACTATTTTCACCAGTTCCCAAATTATTTCCTCGTAACAAATTTACTCGCCGTCCCAGTTTCGAGCGTAGTGGTTCTTGCCGAAATTGCCTTATTGGCTGCAGGCAATTTGCCAATTCTTGCCAGGCTACTGGGATTGATAACGGAAATGCTTATCTGTTTTTTGAACGGGTTTATCAACCACATCAGCAGGCTGCCATTTTCAACCGTCAGTGACCTGCAATTATCGTTGCCGCAGATGTTGTTTTTTTACCTGGCGATCCTGATGATCGCCGCCTGGTTGTTTAAGCCCCGACCCGGATTATTGTTTATTGCCATTGGCGCGTTTTGCAGCATGCAACTGCTGTCTTTTTCGAACGGAGTAGTTGCTGCCAGGCAGGCAATATTTATCGTGTATAATGTTCCTGGCCGGGCCGTTATTGGCATTGTCCATGGCCGCTCAGGTCTGTGGATGAGTGACCGGATCACTGTCGAAAATGACAGTGTAACCCGTTATACCATTAAACCGTCGATAAATGCATGGCAGATTCGCAATCATCGGTTTTTACTGCTTCCGGCTTTACCCGCCAGTTTTATGACCGGATCACAAAAACTTGTACTTCTTTTACCGGCACCTGGAGTCACAAGCTTGCAGGTGCCGGATGCGGCAAGGATTGCCGTCGTCTCGGGTAACCCGGATGTACACCTGCTTTCTTCTGTTAAAAATTCAGCCTGTTTGTTGATTTTCGACAGCTCCAACACACCGGCAACGATCAGGCGATGGAAGACGAATTGCCAAAAAAGAAATCTCCGTTACCACGTCGTTGCTGAAAAAGGAGCCTTTATTTTCAATCTTAATTGACTTAATTTAGCGCTTCTTTTTACAGCATGACCGGTTTGAAACATCACTAACCGCGATCATTAAATACATCCCGGCATGAACAAAAAAATAAAATCGGCACTTATCTCGGTATTCTATAAAGACGGACTCGAAAATATTCTGGTTGAAATGAAGAAACAGGATATTACGATTTATTCAACAGGCGGAACACAAAAATTTATCGAATCGCTGGGTATTTCCTGTGTGCCGGTAGAGTCGCTGACCACTTATCCGTCTATCCTCGGTGGACGGGTTAAAACCCTTCATCCTGCCGTGTTTGGCGGCATCCTGGGCAGGAGAGGCAATGAACAGGATGTACGGGAAATGGAACAGTATCATATTCCCGCGATCGACCTGGTGATTGTAGACCTGTATCCTTTTGAAGAAACACTGGCGCATGTACAATCCGGCGATTTTACAGGCACGGCGGAAGAAGCGGAAAGAAGCGTCATAGAAAAGATAGATGTTGGCGGACCATCCATGATCCGCGGCGCGGCGAAAAATTTCAATGATGTATTGGTCATCGCCTCCAAAAACGATTACGCCGCACTGGAAAAGATACTCAAGGAACAAGGCGGTGAAACATCGATGGAACAACGGAAATCATTTGCTGCAAAAGCTTTCAATATTTGTTCAGGATACGACATTGCCATTTCCAATTTTTTTGGCCACAGTGCGCATACAAATCCGTTCAATGGCAAGGAGAACGTATTGAGATACGGAGAAAATCCCCACCAGCAGGGTATCTTCTTCGGCGACCTGGAAAAAATATTTACCCAGCTCCATGGTAAGGAATTATCGTACAACAACCTGGTAGATGTGGATGCAGCGGTGCAGCTGATCAAAGAATTTCAAGAGCCTACATTTGCCATCATCAAACATACCAACGTCTGCGGTATTGCGGCCCGTGAGGGGGTTAAAGCGTCCTGGGATGCAGCCTTGGCCGGCGACCCGGAGAGTGCTTTTGGCGGCGTACTGGTATGCAACCTGGAAGTGGATAAAGAAACCGCTGAGGCAATTCATGGTGTTTTCTTTGAAGTGCTGATTGCGCCTTCTTTCAGCGAGGAGGCACTGGTGGTTCTTAAAGGGAAAAAAAACCGCATCTTGCTTGTAAACAAAATGGCCAAAGAGTCTTCCGGTACGATGCAGTCAAGATCACTGCTGAATGGCGTGTTGTCGCAGCAGTTGGATGAAGGCAACTACAGCAAATGGGAAGAGGTGGGTGCGCGTTCCGTGACGGATGATGAAAAGAAAGACCTCGTTTTCTCAAACCTTGTTTGCAAACACCTGAAATCAAATGCCATTGCCATCGTTAAAAATCGCCAGCTAATCGGTAAAGGTTGCGGCCAAACAAGCCGCGTCGACGCCTTGCGCCAGGCGCTCGAAAAAGCCCGGCAATTTAAATTTGACCTGAATGGTGCGGTAATGGCGAGTGACGCATTTTTCCCGTTCAACGATTGTGTACAATTGGGTCATGAAGCGGGTATCACTGCGTTTATCCAACCTGGCGGGTCTATCCGTGATAATGATTCTATCGAATACTGTAAGGCAAATGGGCTGGCCATGGTAATGACGGGTTTGAGGCATTTCCGGCACTAGCCACCGGGGCACCAGGCACAAGACCGCACCGCGGTGTATTCCCGTTTTATGTCAGGGAATGGGGTCACCCTCTTCCTTGCACAGTAGCGTTACCCATTTCATATACATATTCCGCCAACCGGCAAACTCCTGGCCCGTTCCAAGGAAATTATTGTGGAAGATCGTGACCATCAGGCCTTCAACACGTTTTATCCGCTCATAATACTCGAGTAGTTGCCGATAGCCTTCATCCGGGGAAAGCTTCTGTTCATAATAGGCATTGGCATCCATAAAACAAAACGGGTACAACAGCAGGCTGGTCTGCTTTTCCGCGGCTAAATCATACCAGTAAAAGGGCGATGCTACCGAGGCCCGGAAACCGTTGATGCTGCCATAGCCCATCGAATAATCTTCGGTGATTCCTGCATCGATCAATAAGCGGTAGGTACCCGGTAATGTAAACCGAATATAATGCTGGCGACCGCGTATAATCTTTTTACCGCTCAGTTCCTGCAAACAGGCGATCTCGCTGTACAGCAAATTTTGATCATCGCCACTCTGCCAGGACGGATGGATACCTACCTGGCAATGTTCGTGCGTTTTAACGAGGGTTTTGAACGCTTGAACGAAGGGGGATATATTTTTGTCATAGCCTTTTTTTCGCGCTGCGACCAGGAAAAAATAACAGGCAGGCAATCGGCGGCTTGCATGCAGGGTATTCATCCAGTCATAACTGTCAAAAGGATCAGATTCTTTCAACCGAAGCACCTGCCATCTTTTGCGTACCTCATTCCATCTCCCTTTTGCTGCATCACGGATAAAGCCAGCTGTATTTCGAAGCATGCCTTTGTGCAGGTATGACCAGGCGATGTCGATATCATAAGTAGGCAGGAACTGGAAGGTTTTTTCTGCAAAAACAAGTTGTGGGAAGCGTTTTCCTAAAATCGCTTTCAGATCATTTAGCCAGTAGTTTACCAGCGGATGCTGGAGAAATTTGCCGTGATGGGCAAGGGATCGGGTATATTTATAGCGGCCGTAAAAATCGTTCTCCCCCGGTAAATATTCTTCGTACCTGCTTAGCAAATAAAAGGAAGCCGCCAGCAGGTCAAAGTGCAGGTCGCCGTCCGATGTTTTAAAGAAAGCGGGAAAACCATTAGTGGTGAAACAGGTGGTCAGTTGAGGTACAATCGTCTTTTCAAACAACAATTCGACGTTCGATATCCTGAAGCAGCCAGGCCAGAACTCCTCTCTCCCATAATGTATTTTGGGTCCCGCAAATTGATCGAATGCTGCCCGGTTTGTAGTTAGCGTGATTCCATCAGTAAGTATTTCCCCGGCGATGAATGCGGTGATATATGATAAACGAGGCGTGATCCGGGAAGCATATAGGAGCATGTGTGTTTGATTCATTAACGATACCTCAGTCAATGTCGTTTCGTTGAGAAGTCTAAAAAAAATTCAATACTCAATTTTCAACGCTCAAAATCAATAATGAACCAAGCGGTCAGGCTGGATTTTCCTGACTGAGCATTGAAAATTGATTGTTGATATTGATTATTTTCCGAACTAAACGACATGTATACCTCAGTTGGCAGTTTTTTGTGGGCATTTTATAGTTATGAGGCCTTGCCTCTTCTCTCCGCCCACTGTTCATTAAAAGTTTTCGGCGCAAAGTTCAGTTTTCCATGATGCGCTTCCCAGGTCTTGAATAATTTATTGACAATCATACTTTTCAGGTTTCCATTCCCTTTATTCATCAGGCTCCGGTTCAGGCTTGCCTGCCGCCAGAGCTTCCAGGCCATACGTTCTGTCCAGGTTGAAAAGCCGCTTTCGACCGCTTCGTTGCGGTTCACCAGCAGCAGCTGGTGCAGGTTAATTTTTACCGCGCATACATCGGTACAATTGCCACAAAGTGAAGAGGCATTGCTCAGGTGTTTCCACTCGTTCATATTCTCCAGGTGTGGTGTAATCACAGCACCGATCGGACCGCTGTAGGTTGTGCCATAGGTATGACCGCCGATATTTTTGTACACGGGACATGCATTCAGGCAGGCACCGCAACGGATGCAGTACAGGCTCTCGCGAGAGGCCGGGTGTGCCAGGATGTTTGTGCGGCCATTGTCCAGCAAGATGACGTACATGTCTTCAGGACCGTCTGTTTCACCTGGCTGGCGGGGACCCGTAATGACGGAATTGTACACCGTTACCTTTTGCCCGGTGCCGAAGGTCGATAACAATGGCCAGAAGAGTGCCAGGTCAGTCAATGTTGGAATTACCTTTTCAATACCCACAATTACGATGTGCGTTTTGGGCCAGGAGGCGCTTAGTCTTGCGTTGCCTTCGTTTTCACTAATGGCAATGCCGCCGATGTCTGAAACAATAAAATTGGCGCCTGTTATACCGATTTCCGCATCAACGTACTTCCCGCGAAGGTTTTCCCGGGCGATCGCCGTTAATTGTCCCGGATCAAGGTTCGGTGCGGTATTGAGCTTTTCATAAAACAATTTGGCGATGTCTTCTTTACTCTTGTGCATGGCCGGCGTAACAATGTGGTAAGGTGCTTCACCATCCAGTTGCTGGATGTATTCACCTAGATCGGTTTCCACGCTTTCTATGTTATTCTGGTGCAGGAAATCATTCAGTTTAATCTCTTCCGTGACCATGCTCTTGCTTTTCACAATGCTGCGGCAGTTTTTTTCCTTGCATATCGCGAGGATCTCCTGCAATGCCTGCCCGGCCGTTTCTGCCCAGATTACCTTGCCCCCTTTCCGGGTAAAAGCCGTTTCAAATTCCTCCAGCCGCTGGTCCAGGCTTTCGATTGCACGCCACTTTATATTCTTGGCCCGTTCCCGCGCCAGGTGAATGTCCTGGAATTGCAGTTTACCTAATGGTACAGACGCATTGTACCTGCCTATATTAAAATTGATCTTGCGCCGATGTTCGAGGTCGGCAGCGCGCACGGTACTCTTGGCGATAAAAAATTCCTGCTTTTCTTTCATGTCGATCATGTAATTTTTAGCGTAACGATCACGCGGCCGATTGTTATTACTTCAAAGGTTTTGAGGCGGTGAAATAATCAGCGGCGACCTGCTCCAGCGCCTCATAAAATGCTTCACCGTATTTACGCACCAGGGGTTCTTTCAAAAATACATACACAGGCACTTTTAATTTCTTACCCAGGATACAAGCAGGACTGCACAACGTTTCACGCGGTTCATAATTGACCATTTCATAACGCTTTGTCTTTTTAATGCGAATCGGGAAAAGGTGGCAACTGATGGGTTTTTTCCAGTCAGATTTGCCATCGTAGTAGGCCTGCTCGATCCCGCATTTGACAATGCCGTTTTCATCGCGGGAGGCATATGCACAAAGCTTGCCCTGGATGGTTGGCGTTACCCAGCCAAATTCCTGGTCGTAGAGGTATTTGCCATTCTTTTCGATTTCACGAATGCCTTCTTCTGTGAGGTAGGGTTTTACCTGTTCATACACCCGTTTTA
>JBBSSY010000008.1:0-19164 GCA_038241595.1 Chitinophagales bacterium
AGGCAGCAACCTGCTGCGCGCGGCCAGCTGGAAAAAATATCCGCAGCCGGTTTTCAGCCGTTCTGTCGACCGCAAGGTATTCGCGCCGGGGCATAACTCGTTTTTCAAATCACCAGACGGCACGGAAGACTGGATCCTGTACCATGCCAATGACGAGCCCGGGCAGGGTTGCGGCCGTTTCCGCTCCCCCCGGGCGCAGAAATTCAGCTGGAACAAGGACGGTACGCCGTATTTTGGCGAACCGGTTGCTACCGGTACACCGCTTGAACTGCCTTCTGGCACGGAAGCGGCTTCACCGAGGTGAAAGAAAAAAGAACGCAAAAAATAATCTCGGGAATATTCACTTTCTTCGTATCGCTATCTGCCGTTTTATCGCTTTTATAAACCCATCTGCCAATATGAAATACATACTTGTTTTGCTCTTGCTGGTGACAACCACCCAAACTTATTCGCAGGTGGATCCGGATGCGGAGCAGTGGGTAAACCTTTTCAACGGCAAAGACCTCAAAGACTGGATTCCAAAGATCAATCACCACGAGGCAGGTGAAAATTTTGCCAATACCTTTCGCGTGGTGGATGGAATAATGCAGGTGCGCTACGATCAATACGGCGCGTTCAACGAGCAATTTGGGCATCTCTACTACAAAACACCTTTTTCTTATTACAAGCTTGTTTTTGAATATCGTTTTACCGGCGAATGGCGCAAAGATGCACCTGCCTACACGGTAAAAAACAGTGGCGTCATGTTTCACTCACAGGATCCACGGTCGATGCCGAAAGACCAGAACTGGCCGATATCCGTTGAGTTCCAGTTACTGGCTGGTATGGGCAACGGCGCACCGCGTCCTACCGGCAACATGTGTTCACCGGGGACGGATGTCGTCTTCAACGGCAAGGTTGATCCGCGGCATTGCATCGAGTCAACGTCTAAAACCTACGACGGTGACCAGTGGGTACGCGCTGAACTGGTCGTGTATGGCGACTCGCTGGTGACACACATTATAAACGGCGATACGGTGTTGCAGTATTCGCATCCGCAGATTGGGGGTGGCGTGGTAAATAATTTCGACCCTGCAGTCAAAATAGATGGCAAGGCGCTCACCGAAGGGTTTATCGCCATGCAAAGTGAGGGGCAGGAGGTAGACTTCCGCAATATCCGGATACTTGACCTCGAAGGGTGTAAAGATCCTAAATCGGAAAAATACAAGCGATATTTTTTGAAGTCGAATCCGTTGAAGTGTTTGTGATCGGGAAATGGGTATGAAGAAAGAGGTATGGGAGATGGAAGCGCACACCAATAAAACGTTTATTATGAAAATCTTACAATACATACAGTTGAATGGTCAGCAACGCAAAGACGCTATTGTGAAGATGGCAGCGCTCTCGAAAAAACTAAATTTTGCCGTCTTTGGCCAGTGGGGCGAGCAGGGCATCGCCGACGCCATTGCGCAGGATAAAAATCCCGATTCAATCTTTATGTTTGATGAGATCGACGAGGAGCAGGTGGATGTAATTTACCGGGAGAATATTTAGGGTGGAAACAATTGACCATCTCTACTTCTTTACGAACCGCACCATCGCGATCTTCTTTCCATTTAAAATCGCCGAGGCCTGGTAGGCACCGGGTGGAAGCGTGTTCAGCTGAAGCACCTGCTCCGAACGACCCACATTAACCGACATATCAAATTTTCTGGCCTGTCGTCCGTCCATATCCGTTATGTATACCTGTAACCGGCCACGCTCCTGCGACAGCAACCGTACCCGCACATCCGATTGCACCAGCGTGGGAGCCAGGCTGAAGGAGCCGTTTGCACGAAAGGCACTCTGAACGCTTACCACTGGGCTGAATGTCACACTGCCATCTGGTTCTGTTGCCCGTATTTTATAGTAATTAGCACGCTCGGGTAACATGGCGTCATAAAACCGGTAGCTGGTCTGCGCCTCGCTGCCAGTCACCGTTCCAATGTTTTCAAAGTCAATGCCCTTTGCGGAACGCAGCACGTCGAAACGCGATACCCCTTCGGCCACCTGCCAGTTCAGCTGCACCCCGGACGCATCGGGCTTAGCCGTAAAGTTGGTAAAATGCACGGCCAGCACAGCCGAAGGTACCACGCCGAAAGTAAACGGACCGAACACCGACAGCGGCTTCGACGTTACCACGCCGGCAGCGGCTGTACCGGGCAACAACACCGATCCCGGTTCAGGGGTCCAGGCGCTGCCATTATACCGGGCAACCACGATGGCATTCGTTTCCACCGTGCCAGGCAACGCCATGTGCAGCGAAAGCCGCACCGATGCATCCGAACCACTTATCTTTTTGATCTCCCAATAGCCGCGGGTGTCGATGGCCGTTAGCCCGCCGGAAAGGTGGATACTGTCGTCATACGGTTTGTCAAAATATTCGGCCTGGTAAAAAGAAGGTGCTGCGCTGGCTGGAATGATCACGCAGGAATCAATATGATAACCCGGGGTGAAATCATTGTCGAGTACATCATCGGCTTTTAATACATGCTTTCCCACGGGCAGCACCGTCGGGGCGGTTGAATTGGTGGCGATCCGCAACGGGCCGTTGACATAACTATTCCCGCTGTTGCCGCTTTTAATATTGGTGGCGGGGTTCGGATCGGCAACAGTGAGTAAATTGGTAGCCGTTGAATATACGGATCCAACCACCAGGTCAAGTTTGCCAACCGTTAACGGTGTTTGCAGCAGGCAATTTACGGGGCCGTGATAGGTGAAGAGGTTTGTCCACTCCGGCACCGTTTGCGCCATCCGCAGGGTAACCATGTGCCGGCTGTTATCGATCGTACCGCTGCTCATGCTGATATTATTCCGGAAGTTTGAAAATCCCGATTGCGACTGCACATAATCCGGCCCATTCATCTCTACCACAAAATGCGCGGCAGGACTGGTGCTGGTACTGTTCGTGGTGAACGTACCGCCCGTTTGTATGAGGTCGCCGCGTACACCCAGCACCGTGGTGCCGAGCGGATCATTGAAATCCTGCAGCGAAAAATTGCCGGCGCTCTGCCTAAACTCATACACATTGAGGCGGTAATTTTTAGTCGGTTCGCCTGCAAAGCCCCGCGCGAGCGTCAGCCTGGTGGTATTGCCGGTGATCGCAAGCGCCTGCACAAACGCATACACTTCGGCTTCCGCGCCTGTAGGAGCCAGCAGCGCCAACGACTGGTTATTGGTATTGCTGACAAGCAGGTTTTTTATGTTGAAATCGTGGGGTATATCCAACGACGCCGCCTGTGCCTGCATGGGGAGGTCAATCTCAACGTACTGGTAAAAAGCACTGACAAATAGGCGCTGGCCGAGGTGGCTGACGCGATCGATGCTTCCGCTGATCCGGATGGTGGCGCCGCGTTCAACGAGTACGACTGTATTGCCCAACGTGGTGGTTTGATCCGCGACCCAGAATGCATTTGGTATAAAGCCGTTGGTTACACGTTCAAGCAGGAAGGTGGAACCGTGATCAAACGCGAGCGAACTTTCATCAGAAACAATAAAACCGGTATTTTGTCTAAACACCAGCCATCCAGCCGAGGAACTGCCTTTGCCATATATCTTTACGTAAGCCCCTGGCTCAGACACAAAATAGGCACCGCGGGATCCATCCGCGGCAACGGGAGCGCCTCCTTCGAAAGTCCAGCTGCCGTAGATATTGCCGGTTGCATTGGTGCTACCGGCGAAGATCACGCGGAATGCAACATCCGTCGACGTACTGTCCTTTAATGATCCCCCTTCGGAAATCGTAAGGTCGCCGGTAATGGTCAAAGAAATGTTTTGTGCCGTGTAAAAGCGAATGTTTTGATTGAGTTGGACGAGCAGGGAATGAACGGACGTTGCATTGTTTAACTTGATGAGCGCATTGGAGGCGCCGCCGTTGCCAAACAAAACATCGTCGCTGGTACCCGGCACCTGGGCGCCGCCAGCGCCACCTGCCACGTTTGACCAATTGGCTTCATCTTCCCAGTTTCCATTCATTACGCCGACCCAGTATTTGTTGGTTGCCGATCCGGAGAAAAATAAAAACAGGAGAGACAAGAAAAGAAAACATTTCTTCGGCATAGAATGGTTTATTAAGCGGATATCAGATAATTGCCTTGAAAATACCATAAAATGACCATTCTATGCAAATTAATGTCTATTTGAGGCATGCGGTGGGATGGTACGCAAATTGTAGTGTACAAGTAACTAAAACAGCATCGCATGAAAGCAATTCTTATCGCAGCAACAATTACCGGCCTGGCCGGTGCGATCGTAATCTTGTACCTTTCCAAACGACTGGAAGATCGTCCGCAGTTGAATAACGAATAATAAAACCGGATCAACAGATCCCTAATTCAGTAGACACTTAACCGGCCCGGTACGGGTCGAACTCACCCGATTGCCTATGCGCAAACGGGTTTTTAACTGGAAGAATAATAGCCTGCGACTGATTCTGTCCAATTTTATTTTAACTTTCCGGCTTAAATTAACGCTGATGTCCAAAATCTTACCATTGCTTATTGCCTGCCTGTTACCCGTTGTCGTTTTCTGCCAGGCAGATAAAGCCATCAGCATCATTCCGGTACCCGTCACCATCAAAAAAACAAGTGGTTATTTTGTGCTGCCCGCACAGGTAACGATATCCGGCGCACAGAATACGAACCTCAAACAGGTCAGTTCGCCGTTAAGCGACCGCCTTTCAACAGCCGCAGGTATTGCCGTTTCAGTGAGCACGAATGCGACATCCGCGACCATCCAGTTCGTGCTCAATACCAATACCGATGCTCAACTGGGAACAGAAGGGTACCAACTTTCGGTAACGCCTCAAAACATCGTACTAAAAGCAAATAAACCTGCCGGTTTATTTTATGGGGTGCAATCGTTGTTGCAACTCATGCCCAAAGAGATCGAAAAAAAGACTGTTGCCAAAAATGTCACCTGGCAGGTCCCCTGTGTCGAGATCACAGATTATCCCCGTTTTGGCTGGCGCGGGTTGATGTTTGACGTGTCGCGTCATTTCTTCACAAAAGACGAGGTAAAACAATACATCGATGACATGGTGCAGTATAAATTTAACCTGCTGCACCTGCACCTCACCGACGATGAGGGCTGGCGCATTGAAATCAAAAGCCTCCCCAACCTCACGAAGGTCGGTGCCTGGAACGTGCAACGGACCGGCACGTTCGGCGATTTCAGCAAACCAACACCGGATGAACCCAGAACTTACGGCGGATTTTATACCCAGGAAGACATTAAGGAACTGGTGCAGTACGCCGCTGAACGTTTTGTAAATATTCTGCCTGAAATCGATGTGCCCGGACACAGCCTGGCAGCCATCGCGGCTTACCCTGAACTTTCCTGCACAACGGGTGCCGACAAATACGTGGTGCGTTCCGGTGAAAAAATTATGGACTGGCACACCGGCGGTTTTACCGCCCTCGTTGACAACACGCTTTGCCCGGCCAATGAAAAAGTATATGCCTTCCTCGATAAAGTAGTTACCGAAGTGGCGCAATTATTTCCTTTTGAATACATTCATATGGGTGGCGACGAATGTGCAAAGAATTTTTGGGAAAAGAGTACCGCCGTTAAAGCGCTGATGAAAAAAGAGAAACTGAAATCCATGCATGAGGTACAGAGTTACTTTGAAAAACGGCTCGAAAAAATCGTTACTTCCAAGGGAAAAAAGTTCATGGGCTGGGATGAGATCCTGGAGGGCGGGCTTGCGCCGGGCGCCGCGGTGATGAGCTGGCGTGGCATGAAAGGCGGCATCGAGGCAGCAAAACTCGGCCACGAAGTCGTAATGACTCCAACCGATTTCGCTTACATCGATTACATGCAGGGTGACCCTGCCATAGAACCGAGCGTCTATGCCACGCTTCTCCTGAGAAAAGCATACCAGTTCGAACCGCTACCCGATGGCGTTGATCCCAAACTCATCCTGGGCGGCCAGGCGAACCTCTGGACAGAACAGGTATACAATATGCGTCACGCCCAATACATGACCTGGCCGCGTGGTTTAGCGACCGCTGAATCGCTCTGGTCGCCGAAGTCGAACAAAGACTGGAACAGTTTCGAGCAGCGGGTAGAAAATGAGTTTGAACGGCGTGATATCGCAGACAGGAAATATGCCCCGAGCATTTTTGATCCGATGATCACACCAAGCATGGCAGACACCGGTAAACTAAAGATTGAACTCAGCACCGAAGCGCCGGATATGGATATCTATTATAGTTTTGACAATTCATTCCCAGATCGGTTTTATCCAAAATATACCCAGCCGCTCATTGCGCCACAGGATGCATCTACGTTAAAGATCATCACCTACCGCGGCGAGGAAGTCAAGGGCCGACTGGTGGTTGCGTCGATTGCGGATCTGAAGAAGCGGGCGAGGAAGAAGTAGCTGTCAGCTGTCGGCTATCAGCTAGCAGCTCGCAGTAATCAGTAATCAGTAATCAGTAATCAGTGATCAGTAATCAGTAATCAAGGTCATTTATTTAAGAATATTTATTTTAAGTCTTGTAACTAAACGATTTAATCAGCCATCAACAACCAGCTGTTTTTGTCCGCCTCACTTCCTTGCGATTCCCACCTTCTCACAGGAATGCACCTCCACGGAAAACACGCCGAATTCCATTACGACCGTTCCGCGGATGTCGTAAAAACCGCGACCCTGGAATGGTGAATAACGAAACGATTGCGGGAAATGAACGGTGTCGAGCCATTCGCCTTTTTTGTCGAGAAAGGTGCCGAAAAACATCATCTCCCCTTTACTGGTGCGCACCGGTTTGTCGGTAACGTAATAACCGATCGCCCGGATCGCCCTGCCTTCAAATGCCGGCAGCATGGAGGCATCCGCAAATTTCGCAAGATCGGCATTTACGAGCCGCCAGATATCGCAGAGCGGGAAACCCAGCAGTTCCGTCTCGTCCATCGCATCATCAAAGGCGTCCTGTTTAAGAACCGGCAGGGTAAACGCGACAGGTGGTTCATGAAAAAGTACGGGGTTAGCCGCCAGCAGGCGCGACGTTTTCTTGCGCAGGAAATTGGCCTCCCACAACAACTCCTTTTTATTTTTGCCGGTAAAACGAAATGCCCCGATCCGCACCAGCAGGTTCACCTGTTCGAGCCCGAGCCCGGTGCGTTCGATAAAATCGGCCAGGTGCAGGTAGGGGCCGTACAGGCTGCGTGCATGCAGCACCCGCTGCATTTCTTTTTCTTCAAGACCGTCCACATGGATAAAACCAACATAGACGATATTGCCACGGATCAATGTGAGGTATGCCCCCTCATTGATACAGGGTGGCAGCAATTCGACACCAGTTTTTTTTAGTTCGTGAAAATACAGTTCGCGGTTGTAGAAACCACCAAAATTATTAATAACGGCAACCATGAACTCGGCGGGGTAGTAGGTCTTCAGGTAAAGACTCTGGTAACTTTCAACTGCGAAACTGGCGGAATGTGCCTTGCTGAAGGAGTACCCGCCAAATGACTCGATCTGCCGCCATACTTCACGGCTGATCTCATCGGGATAACCCTCATTCTTGCAGTTCACGAAAAATTTTGCGCGGATCAGCTCAAACTGTTTTTGGCCGCGGTATTTGCCGCTCATCGCCCGGCGAAGCACGTCCGCCTCGCCCATATCCAGTTTGGCAAAATGATGCGCCACTTTGATGACATCTTCCTGGTACACCATCACCCCGTAGGTTTCTTCCAAAAGCTCCTTCATTTTTGGATGCAGGTATTCGAAATCGTTGGGGTTGTGGTAGCGGTAGATGTATTGCCGCATCATGCCCGACTGCGATACGCCGGGGCGGATGATGGAACTGGCTGCGACCAGCGTGAGGTAATCGTCGCATTCCAGTTTCTTCAGCAGCTGACGCATGCCGGGACTCTCGATATAAAAACAACCGATCGTATTGGCATCGCGAATCTGGGCGGCTACTTTTTTATCCTGTTTAAATTTTTCAACCTGCAGGATGTCGATCTGCTCCTGCCGGTTTTCCAGTACAATCTCCACCGTCTCGCGGATATGACCCAGCCCGCGCTGGCTCAGGATGTCGAGCTTGAATAAACCGATTTTTTCCGCCACGAACATATCGATCTGCGACGTATTAAACCCCTTCGGCGGCAGGGCCGTCACCGAATACTGGTGAATCGGCGCATCACTGATCAGTACACCGCCTGCATGTATACTCAGATGATGCGGGAAGTCTTTCATCAGGCGGCCAAAATCCTGAATCTTGCGGTGGATGGGATCGGCTTTGAACACGGTGGCGGGATGGTCGAGCGCATCGATCTCTTCCGTTGGCAGCCCGAAGACCTTGCCGAGTTCCCGGATCACCGATCTCTTTTGAAACGTGGTGTAAGCGCCGAGCAGGCTCACATGCTCCCGGCCAAAGCGTTTAAAAATATAGTCGATAATCTCGTCCCGGTCCTTCCACGAAAAATCGATGTCGAAGTCAGGCGGCGATTTGCGGTAGGGATTCAAAAAGCGCTCGAAATACAGGTCCAGTTCAAGCGGGTCTACGTCGGTGATCTCGAGGCAGTAAGCCACGATGGAATTGGCGCCGCTGCCGCGCCCAACAAAAAAGAACTGGCGGTTTCGGGCGTAGCGGATGATGTCCCAGGTGACCAGGAAATAGGTATTGAATTCGAGGTCGCTGATGATCTTTAGTTCTTTCGCCACCCGGTCGCGCGCCACCTGGTTGTTTTTTCCGTACCGGCGCTCCATGCCGGTGAGTGCCAGCTTTTCGAGAAATTTTTTGTCATCGGCAGCCGTTGCTGAGTACCGTTTTTTTGTTTTGTCTTCGTGAAACGTCATCTCGATGGAGCAGGCCTGCATCCGCTCCAGCGTATTGGTAATGATGGAAGGATGGTCGGAAAAATGCTGCATCAGCGCGCCGGGAGAAATAAATTTCTCATGCTCGCCCGCATAATCCTGTGGCTGCTGTTTACTGAGCACAATGTTTTTATCGATCGCGCGCAGCAACCGGTGCACGTTGTAATATTTTTTCTCCTGGAAAGTGACGGGATGCCGCACGACAAATTTGCCAGGGAAGGCGCGCGTGTTGACGGTAAATAATTTCGTGACTTCAGTGACCTGCACGCCGATCAGCTCGTCGTCAGACAGATCCCCCGGCTGGAACTTCCCCAGGGGATAAATGACAAACACATGCGGATTGCCCGGCGGTCGTTCAGGAAAGGGCAGTTTCTGTTCCAGGTGTTCGGAAAGAAAGCGGTTGATAAACAGGAAGCCGGCGTTGTTTTTGGCTAGCAGGATATAGCAAAAAACATGGTCGTTGCGTACTTCCGTACCGAGTATCGGTTTAACCGCGTGTTCGCGGCAAAACTCGACAAAGTCCCAGGCGTCGCTGGTTGAGTTGATGTTGGTCAGGGCCAGGCGCTGTACGCCCATGCCAGCTGCCGTAGTCACCAGTTCCTCCGTGCGGAAGGTGCCGTACAAGAGGCTGAACCAGGATTTACAGTTGAGGTACATGCGGTCTTTTTTTTGCGCGACCCGGCACCAAACCTGCTGCCCTCATCAGCAATGCCTCGCCAAATTGTTTTTTTATGCTGTCGATGGACTGGTACAAACTGATCGTCTGCGCCGTATCCTCGAAGAGGTTGATCTGGTAATTGCCCGGCACGAGGTGGCTCACGCGAACGCCGATCAGCCGTACCAGCATTCGCCGGTCATAGAGTTTGTCGAACAGCTTGCGGGCCGTATCGATCAGCACATGGTCTGACGCCGTGTAGCCGATCATCACCTGTTTGGTCAGGGTCTGGAAATCACTGTAACGGATCTTTACCGTAACGCAGGCAGCAAGCTTATTTTGCGAACGCAGGTCAAAGGCGATGCGTTCGGTCATATGCAGGAGTTCATCGTGCAGGAACTGGATGTTGATGGTGTCGTTGGAAAACGTGTTCTCGGTACCGATACTTTTTTGCTCATGGTAGGGTACGATAGGCGTTTCATCGATCCCGTTCGCGCGCCGCCAGAGTTCGACGCCATTTTTACCCATCAGGTTGATCATCATCTCCACGGGTATCTGGCTGAGGATGGCCACAGTTTCGACGCCCATGGTACGGAGCAGGTCGCTGGTTTTTTTGCCGACCATCGGCAGTTTGTCCACAGACATAGGCGCCAGGAAAGCCTTTTCCGTGCCATGCGCTACCTGCGTCTGCCCGTTTGGTTTTTCATAATCAGTGGCCACCTTGCTCACGAGTTTATTGCTCGCGAGCCCATACGAAATCGTGAGCCCCGTTTCCCTGCGAATCTTTTCTTTCAGGTTCTGCGTGTACCGGGCGCAGCCAAAGAAGCGGTCCATGCCGGTCATATCCACATAGAATTCGTCGATGCTCGCTTTTTCAAAAAGCGGTACCTGCTCGTGGATGATCTGGGTAACCGTTTGCGAGTAGTGCGAATAACTTTCCATATCTCCCCTGATGATCATTACCTCGGGACACAAACGTTTCGCCAGCTTGACCGGCATGGCGCTATGGATTCCGAATTTGCGCGCCGCGTAGCTGCACGCCGCCACCACCCCGCGATCGCCGCCGCCCACGATCAACGGCTTGCCCAGCAACGATGAGTTCTTCACGCATTCCACGCTCACAAAAAACGAATCCAGGTCGAAATGCGCAACGGCTCTTTTGTTTTCTGCATGATGAAACATAGGGAAGAAGTTTACGGGGTGTAAAATACTAATAATATTAGTAAGTATTGGGTAAGATTTTTAGTGCTTTCGAAGACAGGAAGACCACCGGGTACTTTGTGGTTGTTTGCTGAATGATTATATTACTTCTCCGTCGTCCCTTCGTGTCCCGCGTTTCACCACATTATTCAACAGACATCTTCATGAAAGCCGTCGAGTTTTTACCGAATAAACGAAGTCTTGCATTCTCTATCATTATTTTGCTGTTGTTCGGCATATTCTTCGGCGGCTATTTTTATTATTACATTCCGGCCAACAAGAAAAATCTCCACCACAACACCTTTCTGATCCTTCAAAATATTAAAGACAATATCCAGGACCGTAACCAGGATCTACAGCGGCTGTACAGCACTTTTTACAACGAGAAGACCAGGTCGGGCCGCAACGGGCGGGCGGATAGCCTGATCCAGCGGCTGCTGGACAACAACGGGGTGGCAGGAAGGGTTATTAGTGACGCCGGCTTCTTTCGCTCGCCAGCGCGGCAGGACGCTGCGACGCACGGCGCACGCGGGTACAACCATGAGGTTCGGCTGGATTCTATCGGTGGCGGTAACCTGGTTTACCTGAATTACAACGGGATAGCCAGCGAAAATGTAGCGATTGTCTTACCAGTCGAAAATATACTGAATCCCGTTCTGCAGGCACAGCGGTCGGAAGGAATCGGGTCCTATGTATTGATGAGCGTGCGCAACAACGTGGGTGCTGTTGTGTACAAAGACCCGAAACTCGGCATCCGTTTCGACATCCCGCTCGACAGCCTGTTGCCTGGCAAGAAGAACGCCTTTCTCGCCGGTATCCGGGATGTGAAAAGGAAGAAGAGGATTACAAAGTGTTCTATTACCCGTTCAACCTTGAAAACCAGCAACTCCTGCTCTGCGGTTTTATTAAAACGAAGGATTACAACACCCAGCTGAACGAGATCCCGGTATCGTTTATCTACCCGCTGGTAATCCTTTTTCTGTCCTTGCTGATCGCGCTGCCAATCATCAAACTGCACATCATGGGCAGCGAAGAACAGGTCCGGCTGTCCGATCTGTTCTCTCTCGGCATGTCATTTTTTGTCGGCGCCACCATGATCACATTTATCGTCATCCAGATACTGTTGGTACTTGGCGCCATTGAACGCGCAAAGGCAAACCTCAATACGCTGGCTGATAAAATACAGCTCAGTTTCGACCAGGAGTTGTCTAAAACGGTGAAGCAGATCGACTCCCTCGACGCATTCATGAACCGGATCACCGGTAGCGATTTTGTGGGCGATAAGTCACGCCTCACAAATTTAAATGCCTCCGCGGACGTGAAACGCTTCCTCGCGGAACATGCAAACGATACGGTGATCAACAACCCTTTCGACCGCATCGTGTGGATCGACTCTTCGGGCAATCAGCGCATCAAGGGACAGATCGAAAATTCCAAACCGTTGTTTACCAACGTGTCGAGACGAAAATATTACCAGTTGTTTAAAACAAATCAGCCGTATATACTTCCAGGAGACGGACGCTTTGCCCTGGAACCCGTTTACAGCTGGACCAATGGCGAGTTTCGCATAATCACCTCGAAAGAAACGACTGTTAAAGGTTTATACCTTAGCAGCCTGTCCACACAGATGTACGCGCTGACGCAGGCGCTGCTGCCGGCGGGTTACGGTTTCTGCATCATCGACCAGCAAGGCAATGTGCAGATGCATGCCGACCCGAGCCGCAACCTGCAGGAGAATTTCTTTGAGAAACTGGAGTCGCCGCGCCGGGTGCAGGAAGCGGTAACGAGCCGGCAGCAGAATTTTTTTGCGGACCTCCGTTTTTATGGTAAACGGAATGCCCTGCACATCCGCCCACTGTCGAAGTTACCCTTGTTCCTGGTGACCTATTACGATACCGGGCTGGTGTTCCCTGTTAACATGAGGATCCTTTCATTCGCCCTGTTGTTTTGTTTTCTTTTCTACCTGATCTGTGTGAGCATCTGGCTGGCGGCCCTGCGTAAGAGGAGCGCTGCCTACCCAATGGTATTCTCACCAATGGACTATTTAAAATGGATCGTTCCCAAACAACGGGCAACCGGTTTTTATTTTTTATTTCAGCGTACTGCTGTTGTTGTACATCGCGGTGGTATTGTTGTCAATTTTCGTCACAAACCGTTTTCATATCAACCATTATGTGATCCTGATGATCGTACTCATCACACCGGTCAACATGGTATCAGCCCTCTTCGTGGTAAGTTATGCCACCAATAATGTGATGGTGGATAGGGAAGAAGTGAACGCGCGGAGCCGGTCAAGAGAATATGCCCTGCAGGCGATGATCTGGCAGGCTGTTGTGAGCGTGGTGGTGTACGGGTATGCCTATTATTTCGGCTATCCCATCGAGCCGCATTTCTTTTTGTTCCAGGGTTATTTTAACGGCTTGTTGTGGATTTATTTCGCGAACGAATCGCGGCTTTCACACAGCATGAGAACGACACGCGTTTCTTACCTCACGCAGTATACCGCCCTGATCATGTTGCTGATTATCTGCCTCGCCATCATGCCTGCCGCGCTAAACACCTGGTACGCACACAACCAGGAGATCACGCAATCTGTCAAAAAACAGCAACTCTTCCTGGCCCGCGCGATTGAAAAAAGAAAGAACGTGCTGAACAAAACCATGGCCGGTGACACGGTTTTTCACTTGCCACCGGATTATTTTAACCACCTGATTTACCAGGCCGGTATTTACCAGCCATATCGGAACGAGGTGTCGTGGGTAACGGGCCCGGTTACCCGAAAAAAACGCGTGAAGAGCTTTGAGGAATTTTATTTCCGCATTGCCGATTATATCAGTTACAGTTACAACGATCCACAATTATACCCGGCGTTGAAAGACAGTGCATCTGACAACGCCTGGTCATGGTCGAACCAGGATTCAACGTTGTCATTTTTGTACGAGATGAACCGCACCGCACAGGAGGTAAAGATACCGCCGTCGGTCGCAAACAGCTCGTTCGAAATCGTCACCAAGGTGCCGCCGCGCTACATTTTTTTAAAGCCGGATATCCGTGGTCTCTGGCTGTTGGTGATCGTCCTTGGATTGTTAGCTGGTATGTTCCGGCTGCTGCGCAGCCTGCTGGAAAAATTATTCCTGAAGAAATTCATCGCGACAGCAGATGCCGGCGAACAGGCGGTCAACCGTCAGAAAGTATTTGATGAATACACGGTGGTCAATGGTCGAAGTGGCGTGCCGTGTGAAGACATACCCCATATTCAGCAGGAAAACCTGGCGTACCGGTCAGGTGGAAGCAAGGCGCTTGTTTTTGCGCAGGAGAAAGCAATCCTGGAGGCAATGGTTCGTTACGATAAATTTTATTCCATCATCTGGCAGAAATGTACGGACAAAGAAAAATACCTGCTCTTTGATTTTGCCGGTGACGGGTTTGTCAATTATAAAAACGTGAGCGACCTGTACCGGCTGCTTTCGATTGGCATCATCACCATTGATCACGAAGAAATGAAAGTATTTGCGCCGAGTTTCAGGGCTTTCGTCCTTTGCAAAAAGAATTCGCCGGCCATGTTTGCGCTGCAAAAAAAATATCGCGAAAATTCTACCTGGCAGGGGTTTCGCATTCCGCTGCTCATTTTATTTCTTGGGACGGCAGGCTTTATTTTTATCACGCAGGAAGAAAGTTTTCAGAAATTCATGGGGCTCGTCGCCGGCGCTAGTACCCTGCTGTCGCTGCTCCTCAAGTATTTCGCCGATGGCGGAAGAACGGCTATTCCGAAAACGGAAGTGAAAAACTAGCATTAAGTTTGTGGTTTGTAGTTAGTAGTTTATAGTTAGTGGTTTTGTGGTTTATGGTTAGAAGGGATCTAAAACAGCGCGTCTTTCCTTCAACTACAAACTATAAACTACAAACTACAAAGTCCACCCCACCTTACGTCTTTTCCTTTTTTAACAATCCCGCCAAACTGTAAAACGACTCGTATGGTCCTTTTGTAACAAAGAGATTAACGATCCATGGGGGCAGGTTGCCGCCAGGGTCTACCTGCAGGTAATACGTAACGTCCAGGTGCGTCGCATCTTTTACAAACACGTCCCATTTGGCGTAGAAATAGGGGATACGCACAAGCCCGTTTTTCCTTGGCGCCGATTCCGGTTCGCCGGCGGTAACGATGACCAGTGACTGATTGGCAGGATTTTGATTGATGGTCATGCGGATCGGCTGGTCACGGTTGTTCATCGGCCATGGCAAGGTGGTCTCCGCATAATAAAGAAATTCATTGTTGGAAACTTTCTTGATCAGGTAAGCCTGCCGGGTGGAATACACCCAGTCTTTATTCCTTTCCACGGTGCGTAAAATGCTCAGCAATTTGGCAGGAGTACCTTCCAGTACCGTGTGAACCTTGATCGATTTAAAACTGGAGGAATCAGCATGACCGATAAAGATCTGGATGCCGTTTTGTTCCTTGGTCAGTTTCCAGTCAGGCTGGGCGAGTAGCATTGCCGCGGGGAAGAAAAATAATACAAAAACAGCCAGTAGGTTTTTCATAAGTATTTAAAATAAAATAACCGCGACTGTTTGGCATCGGTCATATCCAATAAACGTCAAAATCTGCCCGACGTATTTGTTGTGTAAAAATAAGTTCATTCAACTAAATCTGGCTCCTCCCGGTGAGATTTAACGTTGTAAAAGGCAATTGACGCGTTGGCCGAACGCACGGCGCCTGACATTTCCAGGCGCAACTGCCGATTGCACAACCCAGGTATCTTATTGGCTGCTTGCGGACCAGGAATGGCGGTTTCAAGACGGGCCGCTGCTGTTTTCGCACAGAATGTTCTAAGTTTGTGCCCCGTTCACAAAAAGGAAATATGAACCGACCGCTGATGAAGCATATCACTTGTTGCAGCCTTTGCTTGCTCCTGTTGCTCTCGTTTATAAAAGCGGGAGATCCACTTTGCGGCATCCGCAACACCAGTTTTCAACAGGGCGAAGTACTCACCTTCAAAGTTTTTTACACGCTGGCAGGTTTTTATATGGGCGTGGGTGAGGCTAGATTTACCGCGAATCTGGAACGAGTCAACAATAAGCCGCTCTATCATATAAAGGGCGAGGGTAAAACCAGTAATTTCTACGATGGCTTTTTCAAGGTGCGCGACAGGTATGAAACCTACCTGGACACTTCGACGTTGCAGCCCACGCATTTTATCCGAAATATCAGTGAAGGCGGTTACCAAAAATTTGAGGACGTTACTTTCAACCATGTTTCACAGAAGGCCATTACCACCGACGGTGAATTCAAGATCCCCGCATGTATACAGGATGTGGTCAGTTCTATTTATTCAATCAGGAATATAGACTTCAGCAAATACCGGACTGATGACAAAATTCCATTTTCGATGTTCCTGGGCAACGAAGTATACAATCTTTTTGTCCGTTACCAGGGCAAAGAAAAGATCAAGACCAAATACGGCCGTTTCAGTGCCATTAAATTAAAACCGCTGCTCGTAAAAGGAGATGTGTTTAAAGGAGGCGAACAAATGACGGTCTGGATCAGCGATGATGCCAATCATATTCCTTTACGCATCGAAAGTGCCATCAGTGTTGGCAAGGTAAAGATAGATATGGTCTCCTACCAAAACCTCCGTTACCCGCTGAGTTCCTTGTCTGGCGTGAATTAGGTGTTTGTCCTTATTGTAATTAAGCGGCAACAATCTTACATTCGTTGGATCAATTTTAAATCCAAACGCTATGAAAAGAATTTTATTCGTAAACGGTCAGCCTGAGGAATATCTGCAGGTAAAGGCCGCGCTTCACCGGATCTCGGATGACTATTCTGTATCGTATGTTGCTTCCGGAGATCACCTGTTCAACCTTCTTCCGTACTTTACCCCCGACCTGCTATTTATCGACACTTGTTACGAGCACCAGCACGGCACCAACTGTTTCCATAAAATCAGGGCCATTCGCAAGTTCGATTCCCTGCCCATTTTCCTCTATTGCCCTGAGTCACAGTGGAAACTGATCAAGGACGGGGACTCTTCATCCATTAATTACCATGTAAATAAACACGAATCTCCAGAAAAGTTGCGGCTCAGCCTACAGTTTGCGCTTAAAAGGTTCCTGGAAAAAGACCTGGTCACGGGCGAAAACGAAGCGCAATCGCTTTCTTCCATGCAACTGGTTTCCTGATTGCTGCCTTAACCGGAGTTTTTATTATTAGAGAAAACCAGGCTTTTTAAAGAGCAGCACCATCATGCACGACAAAGTAGTCCGATCGTCCTGATCGACGTATTTGTTGAGCAACAGCGGTTCCAGATGGAAGCAGCAGCTTCCGGCAATTATACTGCCGGTGGCTCCGACTTCAGCAAGCCCTTTTCCACCAATAAGTTTCCGGTAATGGCATCAATAATTCCATTGCGTTCGTCTTCGATATTGGTCGCCTGCGTATAAACATCGCCTGCGATCGGACGTTTGCGGAGCTCGGTTTTATAATCGCGAATTTGTTGCTCGCGCACGTTCACATCGTACGGACCGCCATAATCCACGAAACCGAAACCGCCCCACTCACTAACGACCAGGGGTACCTGCTTTCGGTAGAAAAAGGGGTCGCCGACTACTAACGGGAACGCAGCCACGTCTTTCAGGTCACCTGCCACCAGGCGGTCCAGCAATTCGCGCCAGCGCCCGATATCGGGTGTATACAGGTGCGCCGTCATGATATCTGATTTCAACCTGCCTTCCACTGAAATGTGGTGCCAGCCGTCGTTGTCGATGACCAGGAACTGCGGGTGGTTGATCTGCATGTAGTGGTAGATCTCGGTGATATAGTTGCGCGTTTCAACATTAGTCGCGATATCCTGTGCGCCCCAGTCTTCATTATACAAGCTCCAGATTACGACGGACGGATGCGTTTCAATCAATGCCAGCATGCGTTCAAGCTCGGCGCGGTGGTTCGCGCGGCTGGTAAAATTGGAACTGTGCGGGCTCGGAACTTCCACCCATAACATCAGCCCCATTTCATCGGCCAGGTTATAGATCCGCGGGTCCACGCCAGCAATATGGATGCGGATCAGGTTGCAACCGAGGGCCTGCATGGCGTGCATGTGCAGTTGCGTCTGTTCGTAGGTGGCGTTGCCAGGCTGGTACAAGATGCCGTCGAGGTAAATCGATTCATTGTTGAGGTAGATCTTTCGTCCGCGCGCCTCAATCTTTCGCAGGCCGAAGTAGCTTTCTATCTCTGAGAGGTGCCCGTTTTCATCGATCAGGGCGGCGACCAGGAGGTAGCGTTGCGGCGAACCTGGAGACCACAGTTTGGACCCTGGGATTTCGATAACGACCCGTTGCATTTTTTGTCCTTTTTCCAGCAGCAGTTCAAAATCGGAGGTCGCTACCGGTTGCCGGCGATCGCCCTTGGGTTCATAAATTTTTAGCCGGAGGATATATGTGCCGGGGTCGTGGATGCGGGTGGTAAAATTGAACCGCACCAGCTTGTCTTCTACCAGGCTGATAACGCCTACCCTTGATCGCAACCGGTTGCGTTCGATGCTTTCCAGCCAGATACTGCGGATCGCACCTGAATAGCTGTGGTACCAGATGCCGCCTCGTTTGTACACGTGCGACTCCTGTTTACCCCGTGGGATGTCAGCATCCATGGTGTCTTCGATCCGTACCGTGAGCCGGTTTTGTTCACGGAGTTCCTTCTCATCAAGTTCATAGGAGAAAGAAGTGTATTCACCGTAATGAACGTCTTCCCCTTCAATCGTTCGCAGCTGGACGCCGTTTAGCCAGACCCTGGTTTCATAGCCGCAGGCGCCGAAGGTGATTTGCAGCATATTGTACTCCGCGTTACCATTCTGTTCGGGGCGGTCAAAACTGCGTTCGTACCAGGCAATAATTTTCTCTGGTCTTGACGAAGAAGACTCGATTTGTTCTTTGCCAGCGCGCATATGGTCTTCTACGGTACCCGGCCAGTGGGCAGTTTGCGTGTAATCGTGGCCAAGGTGCCATCCTTCCTGCAGTCCGTAGTTGTCGAGGTCGAGTGAAAACTTCCATTGGCCGTCGAGCAGCATATAGGAGGTGGGTCTGAATACCGATCTGGGAAGCTGGTTGATAAAGTCAGCCGGTGACGTTTCTTCCCGGCTGATGGTTAATCCGAAGTTCGAACTATTGGGTGCCATAGTGTTTTTTTGATGATCTTATGCCAACGTTGTTGCGCCTGTAAACTATATACGTAACAAGGTAAAAGATAAATCTGTTTTGAAATAAAATGGTTCGTTAAATGGGTGGGGGATATGAGGTATGAGCAGTCAGCCGTCAGCCGTCAGTAGTCAGTAGTCAGTAGTCAGCAGTCAGTAGTCAGCTATCAGCAGTTCATAAATTTGCACGTATCATTCTTTGTGCATGTCTACAATTGGTTTCCCCACCTTTCAGAAGGGGCGGTTTTGCGAAGCAAAAGCGGGGTGGTAAGTTAAGTTTTTAC
>JBBSSY010000009.1:0-19159 GCA_038241595.1 Chitinophagales bacterium
CATGGCGTTTTGATGATCGAACGTATGATCGGCAGCTTTAGCGTCGTTCTTTACGAAATCGATCATTTTTATATTGAACTGGTTCACGACAACACAGAATCGATGAAGAAGCCGAGAATCGGGCAGATCTTTAAAGATTCAACGAACCTTACCTCGTTTTTGCAGTTAGACGTGCTTCGGTAGGCAAAGATCGCGGCCTGCAGCATGACATATATTAACTACCCGTGGACGCCTGTTACGGCCACGATCATAGAACAGCAACGGGTTATTCCTGACACACTTCCTTTCGGGCTTCCTCATCTGCATCGTTACGGGACATAAACAAACCGGCATCCTCATTTACGGGCAAAAGTCTATTCCGGGTTCTCATTTTTTTGACATATTTTAGTTTTTATTACACCGGACGATGTGTGCCGGTATTTGCGCATCCATTAAACAACTCACTGTTAAGCGATTGCTTCTTTATCACCAACATTGCGTTCATGGAAGATACCGATTTGCCATACACCTCCTGGAAAGACAAAATCTCAACAACCGCGCAGCTGGGGGGTATCGAAACCGCTGTACTGGACAATGGCCCGGGTCGCGGTACCCGAATCGCCTGGATAAATACGGGTACCGGTTTGCGTTACAAGGTGGTGATCGATCGCGCGATGGACATTGCCGATGCTTTTTATAATCAATATGGACTCGCCTGGCTCAGCAGCACAGGCATCCGGCCATCGGAGCGTTTATCCCATACCGGCATCCACTGGTTGCGAAACTTCGGTGGCGGATTACTCACCACCTGCGGCCTGTCGCATGTTGGCGGACCGGAAAAAGACGCGCACGGAGAAAGAGGCTTGCACGGCGAGATCAGCAATGTGCCCGCCGTGATTGAGTCCATCATTCAACCAGATCCTGTAGCCGGAAAAATGGACATGAGCATAATCGGTAGAATGTATGAAACACAGATTTTTGGACCGAGCCTGGAACTGATTCGAACGATTTCCGGTACGCTCGGGCAGGCTTCCATCAGGATCCGCGACGAGGTCACCAACCGCGGCAATTCACCTGCTCCGCACATGTTGCTCTACCACCTTAATTTTGGCTGGCCACTGGTAGACGAGGGTACGCAGATAACCTGGGAAGGAGACTGGCAATCACGCGATGGCGCTGCGAATAACAAAATCTTTAATCCAGGCAACAATTTCCGGCTTTGTCCGGCTCCCATGAACAGCCATTCGGGCAGTGGGGAAGAAGTTGCTTTTATCGACATACGGGCTGATGAGGAAGGCGTTTGTACGTCAGGGTTATACAATCCCAACAACAAACTCTTCCTCACGCTCCGGTTTAAAAAAGAGCAGCTGCCCTGGCTTTCCAACTGGCAGCATTGGGCCAGGGGCGAATACGTTACCGGCCTGGAATCAGGCACCAACCCGCCGATCGGCCAGGCCAAAGCCCGTGAAACCGGCCAGCTGATTATCCTGCAGCCCGGGGAGCGACGGGTGTATGAGTTGGAGATTTTAGTGGGGATGCGTGCCAGGCATGAGGTATGAGGTATTGGGTATGGGGTATGGGGGGTGGTTTTGCGCAGCAAAAGCGAGGTGGTTAATTTTGGTGATTGTGTATCGGAATGTATCCAGGAATACATCCGCGACATACCTTAACAAATAATGAAAATATAAACATAACAATACAACATGGAAAAACAACGTGCAGCGCAGATAGCATTCGAACAAGGCAAAGGCATATTACGCCTGGCGCCGACCTGGGTACCCAGGTCATTTTGTGTTCCCGGGCGAAGGATCAAATTGCATCCCGACGATTACTACGTGTTGGGGGGAGAACGGGGAGGCATAGATGAACGCTGGTTTTCATCTACCACACCCGCAAAGAACGGCCCCCTCACCGGCGAAAACGAAGGCCTTAGCGCAGTAATCTACCTGGATGGGGTAAACGAAGTACAGGTGCTGCTGAAAGATGTGATCGATGAACTGAAAGGGGCGATCATCGGCGACCGGCTTTGGAAAGAATACGGCGCATGGCCGATGTATTCCAAATTCTTCGACAACATGGGACCGCTGCCGCATCATGTCCACCACAACGATGAAAAAGCCGCCCTTATCGGACAGCTCGGCAAACCAGAAGCGTACTACTTTCCTCCACAGGTAAACAACCATGGTGGTGATTTCCCGTACACATTTATCGGCATCGCACCAGGTACCACCCGTGAACAGATCCGCGAATGCCTGGTAAACTTCACGAAAGGCGATAACAAGATCACCAACTATTCACAGGCCTACCGCCTGGAACCCGGCACCGGTTGGGATGTGCCACCGGGACTGCTCCATGCACCCGGCAGCCTCTGTACCTATGAACCGCAAAAAGCATCCGATGTATTTGCCATGTACCAGTCACTGGTAAACGAAGCCATCATCCCTGAAGAACTACTATGGAATGGCACACCGCCCGAAAATAAAGGCGACTATGATGCACTGCTCGATGTGCTCGACTGGGACCTGAACGTCGATCCCAACCAGATGGAGCATCGTTTCATGGCACCAAAACCAGTTCGATCGCTGTCAGAAATGCAGTCTGCGGGTTATGTTGAAAATTGGGTCTGTTACAAATCCGAGGCATTCAGCGCAAAAGAACTAACCATATTTCCCCGCCGCTCCGTTACCATAAAAGACGCCGGCGCCTACGGAATCATCATGATGCAGGGGCATGGAAAAATGGGGGTGTGGAACATCGAAACACCATCGCTCATCCGTTATGGCCAGTTTACCAACGACGAGTTTTTTATCAGTGAGCAGGCAGCCAAGGAAGGTGTTGAGATCGTGAACCATTCCGCGACTGATCCCATCGTGATGCTAAAACATTTTGGTCCGGGAAATCCCGACCTTGTATTATAATTAACGGGTACACCCATTCATCTCCAAATAACAAACTTATGCAAGAGAATAATTTTCCCAAATTGCACAATGCAACATGGCCCGGCATTGTCGGCAAAGGCAGCGATTCGGAGCCAACGATTGCTTTCGAGAGAATGCTTGAACTCACCGCCGCTTCTGAAGTGGACGGAGTAAAATTCGACGGTGTTGACATCGGGTTGTTCAGCCCGCATTATGATATGGACATTTCCGATGAAGGCATCAAAAAACTGGCAGACAAAGTAACGTCGCATAACCTCGTGATCGGAAGTCTCGTGGCACCAATCTGGCCACCTACTGGCGGCTCGGCCATGGGCAGTCAAAAAGAGCGCGACCAGTTTATTGAACAGGTGCGCAAAACGGCTCATATTGCAAAAAAGTTGAAAGATCTCGGCGTTCGGCCCTATGGCGTTATCCGGATCGATTCTGCCACCAGTACCGAAGCGTGGTTACCCGATCCTGTCGGCAATACAAAACTGATCGCCGAAACATTTCGCGAGGCCTGTGATATCGCAGCCGGTTACGGCGAAAAGCTGGCCCTGGAAGGAGAGATCTGCTGGGGCGGCATGCACAGCTGGCGGGCGATGATCGATACACTGGAAGCAGTGGATCGCCCGAACATCGGCTTCCAGGCAGACATGGCGCATACGCTGTTGTACCTGCTGGGATATAATAGTCCTGAAGATCGCATCCTGCCAAAGGATTTTGACTGGAAGGATCGCGCGACACTCGAAAACGGATTGAAAACACTAACCGCCGCATTACGCCCCTGGACAATAGATTTTCATGTCGCGCAGAACGATGGCACCGTGCACGGTACCGGTTCGCACGATAAAACCGGGCGCCACTGCCTGTCGACAGACCCTAATGGCAAACTGGACATTGTTCACGACGCGGGTTACTGGCTGCGGAACGAAAAAGGCGAACTCACCAAAGCGTTTAAGCATATGTGTTGGGATGGCTGTATGTTCCCCAATGAAGTGATGGAACAACAAAAAACCTGGAACGACATCCTGTCTTTTATGATAAAAGTGAGAAAAGAACACGGTTGGTATGAAGAAGTTTAAGGTTTAAAGTTTAAGGTTTAAAGTTGTTTTGGTGCAACTGGTTAACTGAATTTGTAATAGACAGGAATATGCTTTGAAGAAGATCAACTACAAACTACAAACCATAAACTATAAACTTTTTTCACGGGGTAACGGGCACATCAATATACATTCCTGCCCATACCCCAGACCTCATACCTCATACCCATTAATAACATCTAACACCTGCAAAAATGTCAAAAAAACAACTCCGCATCGGCCTGATCGGTTGTGGATTTATGGGAAGAACACATTCCAACGGTTATAAAAGAGTCGGCGATTTTTTTCCTGAGTTACAATATACCCCGGTACTGAAGGCAGCATGCTCGCGCACCGAAGCCACCGTCCGCGCTTTTGCGGAACAATGGGGATACGAATCCTGGGAAACGGACTGGAAGGTGCTGATAGCCCGCGACGACATCGATGCCATCGATATCTGTACACCCAATGACATGCACGCTGACATTGCGATCGCCGCTGCCGAAGCTGGCAAAATGATCCTCTGCGAGAAACCGCTGGCCCGCGGAATGGAGGAATCTGAAAAGATGGTCACCGCTATTAAAAAAGCAGGTGTGCCCAATACAGTTTGGTACAACTACCGCCTCTTACCTGCCGTTACACTCGCGAAACAGATCATCGACTCGGGAAAACTCGGACGAATATTCCACTACCGCGCCAACTTCCTGCAAGACTGGACAATCAACGCCAACCTGCCACAAGGTGGTACCGGATTGTGGCGCATGGATGCAGCCGTGGCAGGCTCCGGTGTACTGGGCGACCTGTTGTCGCACTGCATCGATACGGCCATGTGGCTGAACGGAGGCATTAAAAATGTAACGGCACTGACCGAGACATTTGTTAAGGAACGTATGCACCAGGTTACCGGCAAGGTGGAAAAAGTAGGTATTGACGACGCCTGTGCTTTTCTCTGCCATTTCAACAACGGTTCACTGGGTGTATTTGAATCTACCCGTTATGCACGTGGTCATAAGGCCTTGTATACTTTTGAAATTAACGGTGAAAATGCATCCATCCGCTGGGACCTCCACGACCTCAACCGCCTCGAGTATTTCGATAACGCCGATGAATCCACGCTGCGCGGCTGGCGTTCGATACACGTAACCGATGGCGATCAGCCCTACATGGACAAATGGTGGGTGCCAGGACTGGGCATAGGGTACGAGCACAGTTTCGTACACCAGGTCGCAGATTTTTTAAAGAGCCTTGAAACCGGTGAAAAATGCCAACCGGATTTTGAAAATGCTTTCGAAACACAAAAGGTCTGCCAGGCTGTACTGGATTCAGCAAATACGGGGAGTTGGAAGGATACCGGCGTGGCGATTTAGGCGTTTTAAATTTCGCTCACCACCCCCCGTTTGCTTCGCAAACCGACCCATCCTTCGAGGCGGGGAAGTGAGCAGATCGCATTCACCTACTAGTAAAGCCATCCCGTCGGGATGGCTTTACTAGTGGGTTTCCCCACCTATCAGGAGGGGTGCTTTTGCGCAGCAAAAGCGGGGTGGTAAGTGGAGTTACCCGAAGACTAATCCGGCTTCTTCCCATCCAAAAAGGTATTGATCGTGCTGATCTGCGCCTTATTATTTTCATCCGGTTTTACGGTATAATTGCTGTAAAAATTCTCCACGCTGTTTACCGTGTTGTACAACTCCAGGTTGCGACGGATATATGCCGGTACGGTATCGAATTCATTGTTCGTATCCGTGCCATTGATATTAAAAGACAGGTTGCGCAATTTCTGCACACGTTCTGTTGCTCGTCGCTTTTGGTCATCGACTTCATCACCCAGGGGCGTCTCGGCGGCGTCCGTAGCCGGTATCGCCTGTGCTACGGCAACTGGAACTTCCGGCAGTTCCGGTTCGACCTTGATAATCAGTTTCATCTCGAACATCGGCTCTTCGTCTTTTTGTGGGGGAGCAACCTGATGTACCGGCGCAGGGGTTGTTTCCGGTATTGGCATGGTAACCGCAGGCTCCGCGTAAATATTGCTTGGTTTCGCCAGGTAACCGCCAGAAACCACAGACTGCGGAAAGATGCTTTGCTGCGCGGGCTGTTCATCTTTTTTCACCGGCGGAAAATTGCCTGGCTGGCATGTTGTCTCAACCGGCTTAACGGGTTCTGGTGCCTGTTCTACGGTTTGCTCTTCCACGAAGTTCAGCAGGATTGGCGCTGGCTCATATTGTTCTTCCGGCGCCAGCTCAAATTTCTCGATGGGCTCGTCTTCATGTACAGCTTCCGGTTGCACCGGCTCGTCATCCATCACAAACATTACCGCTGAGTGATACGGAATTATTTCCGGCTCAACCAGGGTGGGCATCAGCGCTTGTTCATGTACGTTGGTAACCGGCGGTAATGGTTTATAATCGGGAACGATCGGGTTGGCCACCGGTGGCGTTGGCTTTGCCGCAACCGGCTGAATCACATGCGCATACCTTTTCGGCTCTTCAACAGGCACATCCAGCGTCATCACGATCTTCTCTTCCTTTTTAGCTTCCGGTACTTTTTCTTCCTTTTTATAGAAAGGCGTCCGGTGTTCAAAACCAGTGGCGATCAGGGTAATGCCAATTTTTCTTTCGAGGGTATTGTCATAACCCAGGCCGAGAATTACATCGGTACTATCACCGGCATGGCTGAGGAGGTAGTTCTGGATTATTTCCACTTCGTCCATGGTAAACTCGTGGTCGCCTTCCGCAGAATTGATATTAATAAGGATCCATTTTGCCCCGCGGATATCATTGTCATTCAGCAATGGTGAATTCAATGCTTCCTCGATCGCTTTCTGTGCGCGGGTATCGCCTTCAGCAGTTGCACTTCCCAGGATGGCCACACCGCCATTGCGCATTACCGTGCATACATCCGCGAAATCGACATTGATCTGGCCCGTGCTGTTGATGACATCCGTGATACATTTTGCCGCGGTCGCCAGCACATTGTCGGCTTTTGCGAACGCATCTTTCATTTTCAGGTTACCAAACTGGTGACGTAGTTTATCATTGCTGATCACCAGCAGGGTATCAACATATTGTTTCAATTGTTCGATGCCCTCTTCGGCCTGCTGCTGGCGCTTTTTGCCTTCATAGGCAAACGGTGTAGTTACGATGCCTACCGTGAGGATATCAAGGTCCTTACAGATTTTTGAAATAATCGGTGCACCGCCGGTTCCAGTACCACCGCCCATGCCAGCGGTGATAAATGCCATTTTCGTGTTGACCTCCAGGATCCGCTTGATTTCTTCCAGGCTTTCTTCCGTGGCCTGTTTGCCGATTTCCGGATTGGCACCCGCGCCAAGACCCTGCGTAAGATGAGGCCCAAGCTGTATTTTATTCGGCACCTTGCTTTGCGCGATGGCTTGCGCGTCTGTATTGCAGATGATAAAATTTACATTGTCGATATTCTGGCTGAACATGTGGTTAACTGCATTACTGCCCCCACCACCGACACCTATCACTTTAAGGATAGATGATTTTTCTTTTGGTAAATCAAAATGAATCATAGTTTCTAGTTTTGCACCTCACTCAATCTCCCCGTGCAGATATCCATGAGATAGTTTTTAATGTATGGTTAGTGTACGGAAAATAATATTTTATAAATGGCGGTCTTCTTCTTCCTTAAACAGGTCTATAATGCCGTCTTTGAATTTACCCCAGAAGTCTTTCAGGCTTTTACGGTTTCTAACTTTCTCTTCGCTGATTGATTCAGGCTGCAGCGGCTCCACGATCTCCTGTTCAGCAGTTTTCAGGATATCCGGCACCTCCACTTTCCTGAACGACGCTTCAAATTGCTTGCGGTGGTGTTCATAATCGCTGTATCCTTTCAAGATCAACCCGATACAGGTAGAATATGTTGGCTTGGCCAGTTCGTCGATATGTCCGCCGGCAAGGTGTTCGTTGGGAAAACCGAGTCTTGCATTCAGCCCGGTTACATACTCGGTCAGCTGGATCAGGTGTTTTAACTGCGAGCCACCACCCGTCAGCACGATGCCGCCGTTTAACATGCGATTGTCAAGACCCACCTGTTTTAAATGATAGGAAACAAAATCCATGATTTCGTTCATGCGTGCCTGTATGATATTGGCGAGGCTCTTTACGTTGATTTCCTTGATAGGCATGCCGCGCAGCCCTGGTATGGTAATGAACGCATTGGCATTTGCCTCGTTGGCAAGTGCGGATCCGAACTGTACCTTCATCTGTTCAGCCTGCGTTTTTAGAACACCAAGCCCCTGTTTGATGTCGTTGGTGATGTTCTCACCGCCAAACGGAATGACCGCGGTATGTTTCAGGATGCCTTCATAAAACACGGCCAGGTCAGTAGTTCCACCACCGATGTCAACAATGGCAACGCCGGCTTCCATGTCTTCATTGGCCATTACCGCGCTGGCAGATGCCAGTGGCTGCAACACCATGTCTTTTGTGTTTAGACCACTTGTCTCAACCGCGCGGTTGATGTTGCGGATCGCATTTTTATCACCGGTGATGATGTGAAAATTGGCACCCACCTTCACACCGCCATACCCGATCGGGTTGGGGATATTCTGGAAATTATCCACGGTAAATTCCTGCGGTATCACATCAATAATCTGGTCACCGGCAGGGATATACGTTTTATACTGGTCAGCGATCAGTTGGTCGATCTCGCGTTGTGTGATCTCTTCATTGTTATCATGGCGCACAATATCGCCACGCGTTTGAAGACTCTTGATATGATGACCGGCAATACCGACGTACACTTCCGTAATCGCCAGGTTTGGATTGGAATTATAACAATTTTCCAGTGCCACCTGGATCGACTTGATCGTCTCGTCGATATTAAGTACCTGCCCATGTTTAACGCCGTTTGAATTGGCGCGGCCAAATCCCAGTATTTCAAGCTTCCCGAATTCATTTTTGCGGCCGGCTATTGCAGCTATTTTCGTAGTTCCGATATCGAGACCAACGATAATAGGTTGTTCAGTATTCATAATGTGTATTTTTTAAGGGTGCCCTGAATATTTTTATTGTCCTTTTAATTTTTTTTCATCACGGCCTTTGGCTGCTTCGAAGCCGGCACTTTTTTCGGTGCTGCTTTCGCAGGCGTACGATCCGGTACCCGGATAATTACCTTCTTTTTATTCGCAATAACCGGCCTTTTAACTTTTATAGCGTCTTCTCTTTTCACCGTTTCCATGGTATCTCCAGGCTGTAGCAGCAACATACCTTCTGAAACATGTGGCTCCATGTTTCTTTCACCAGTTATTTCCGTAGAGTCCACCGGTTTCCACGTGGATGCATCGATCAGTTTGCGGATGTTTTTCAATGCCTGGATCGAATCGATCTTGGGCATTCCTTCTTTCCTGGTTCCAATTACCTGTTTCGCAAATGAAACGTTGATGCGACTATATTTATCCAGTCCTGCTTTACTCAAAACCTGCTTATAGAATAGGAATAACCTGGAAAATTTATCTTCATAACCTGAGGCGTCACCAAATTGTATGATGTGATTTCCAAGGGTAGGAACCATCTCTAATGCGTTGCCTGCAACGATGTCAACCTGCGCGATTTGTGCCATCCAGAATTCATTGTTGAGAATATATTCACTGATGCCGGCGATGCGTGACAACATCGCGCTGTCAGCTGTTTCGCCAGACCGCGGATCTTCGGGGAAGCCCGTGAAAACCGGAAGCTTCACGATCATCTTCTCGCGCAAAGGCAACCGCGCCCCTGTTCTATCTATATAAAATGACTGGTTGCCTGTTGTAAAAATTCGGGCAACCGGTTCCCTTTCTTCAATGGTTACATGCAATACCAGGTTATTGTCGAAGAACAACTCGGCATCTTTCACATATATATTTTCTTCAAGCCTTTTCTCAAGACGTTGTAAATCAAATGAGCGGAAAGTCTTTACGCCGGATGTCTGCATGCTGCCTTCCGTCACGATTCGGAGCACATCTTCCTTATCGAGGAAGTATAAATCTTTAACCCCGGAAATGTCAATGTCAATATCCTTGCAGGTCTTTTGATTTTTAATATTAACTGCCGCGACAAGCAACACCAGCACGCCGGAGCCAATCAGGATCCAGCAGGCCGTGATCAATATTCTTTGTATGTTTTTCTTTATTGTCATGTACGGATTACAATCTTTACGCAAGCACGTGTTAGCTGCTTTTTTGTATCATCTGTTTAATGGGTGCGACCAGCGTATCAATATCGCCGGCCCCCGCTGTTATTAATATTTCACCAAATTCAGTATTTATTCCCGGGATCAACCTGTCAGCGATATACTGCAGGCAGGCTTCTTTTGACAATACCTGTTTGTCATCCTGCTTCATTTTTCCGAGGAGCATTTCGCTGGTGATACCCTCCATCGGTTGTTCACGTGCGGCGTATATCGGCAGCAGGATGATCCTGTCGGCCAGGTCTAGTGTTTCTGCAAAATCATCCGCATTGTCTTTCGTACGGGAAAAAAGATGCGGTTGAAAGATGAGTGTACATTTTCTACCGGGGAACAAGGTTTTGGCACCCTGGAGCAAGGCCCGCAATTCTTCCGGGTGGTGTGCATAGTCATCGATAAAAACCAGTGATCGTGTTTTACTGATATACTCGAAACGTCTTTTTACTCCTTTAAAATCCCTGAGGGCACTTTTGATTTTTTCATTGTCCACACCAACCTGGTGCGCCACGGTAATGGCTACCACCGCGTTCTCCACATTATGCATGCCACCCATATTCATTTCGATGTCGCCGATCAGGTTGTCTTTCATCACTACATCAAACAGGTAACTGCCGTCAGACATGCGGATATTGCTGGCGTATGCTTCAGCCGAATCGTTTTGCAGGCTGTACGATATTTTCCGGTCGGCTACAAATTCCCGGCTTCGTTTTAGCCCGAATTTTGACAACAGCAATCCATCTTTTTTTACCTGTTTGGTGAAGTCAATGAATGCCTGTTGAAAGTCTGCTTCGGTACCATAAATATCCAGGTGATCCGGGTCGATCGCACTGATAACAGCGATATCCGGATGCAGTCTTAAAAAGCTTCGGTCGAATTCATCGGCTTCAATGACACACACATTGCGTTCGCTGCTCCAGAAATTGGTATTATAATTAGAGGCGATGCCACCAAGAAATGCATTACAGCCATATTCACTGTGCCGCAGTATAAATGCGATCATGGTACTGATGGTTGTTTTTCCATGAGTACCCGCGACGCAGATATTAAACGACCCACTGCTGATGATACCGAGCATTTCGCTGCGTTTCAGCACCGGCGTTCCTTGCTGCTGGTAGTACGCGAGTTCTTTATGTCCTTTTGGAATGGCAGGGGTATACACGACTACATCTACATCTTTTGGAACAAGTTCCAGGTTGTCTTCGTAATGGATGGGCACACCGCTTTCTTCCAGCGCCTTTGTAAGGACGGTAGATGTTTTATCGTAACCACTCACCGCCACATGCTTCGATTGAAAGTAACGCGCAAGCGCACTCATCCCGATACCCCCGATACCGATGAAATAGATTGTATGTATGTCTTTTAATGCGATCAATTGATTGATATATTTTTTAAATTATTGACTGGTCTAATTTCTTCGCCCATACCCCATACCTCATACCCCATACCCTTCTGCTGATTACTGATTCTGACTACTGACAGCCAAGGGTTACACCTATCCCCCCAACGCCTTCAATATCTCTGTCGCCACCCGCACATCCGCATCCGTGAACGCCATTTCACGAATATTGTCTTGATACCGTTTTTGTCTTTCTTCATCTGCTGCCAGTTCAATTATTGTCGGCAACAGCTGATCGATTGCCTCGCCATCACGGATCATAATTCCCGCGTCTGCATGTACTAAAATTTGCGCATTGACCGTCTGGTGATCCTCTGCCGCAAATGGATAAGGAACAAATACACTTGCTTTTCCCATCACGCACAATTCAGCGATGGCCATGGCACCTGCCCGGGAGATTACGAGATCGGCCGCCGCATAGGCATATTCCATGGCGGTGATAAAATCCCCTGCCCAGATATTGTTTCGCCCGGCGGTGATTGCTTTCGCCTGGTCAAGAAACGGTTTGCCGGTTTGCCAGATCAGTTGCAGGTCATGCTTGCCAAATTCATCAATACCGGCAACAACTGCTTCATTGATATTGCGCGCACCCAGGCTTCCACCGATTGACAACACTGTCTTTTTTCCCGGCTCCAGCCCAAAGTATGAAATGCCGTTTTCACGCGTAACGGTAGATGCAGAGATACTCGCCCGCACCGGGTTTCCCGTCAGGACAATTTTTTCTTTCGGAAAAAATTTTTCCATACCGGCTTTGGCTACAAAAATGGCCGTGGCCCTTTTACCGAGATAGCTATTGGACTTGCCGGCGAATGAGTTTGATTCGTGGATGAAACTCGGTATGCCTTTTTGCTGTGCATACCGCAACACAGGAAAACTCGAATAACCGCCAACGCCTACCACTGCATCCGGCATAAAATCGCTGAATATATTTCTCACCTGGAAAAAACTTTTTACCATTTTATATGGCAGCGAAATATTTTTTATCAAAGAACTCCTGTTGAAACCTGCAATGTCCAACCCTTTGATGTCGTAACCCGCCAGCGGTACTTTTTCCATTTCCATTTTGCCGGTGGCACCAACAAAAAGGATCTCTATGCCCGGTTGCAACTTTTTCAATGCGTTGGCAATCGAGATCGCAGGAAAAATATGCCCGCCAGTTCCACCACCCGCTACGATCACTTTCATTAAGCTTTCGGTTTGCTATCAGCTGTCAGCTATGAGCTATCAGCTAGTAAATATTTATAATTGCACATTCCGTTTCATCAGCTTTTCATGCAACTGATTCTTTTCATTCATCATCATCAATCCCGGTGGCTGTTGGCACCGGTGCCATGGCCACTTTTCCTTCAAGCTGTTCCACGTTCCTGGCTACACTTAATATAATTCCGATGGACAAACAGGTAAACAAAAATGAACTGCCACCCATGCTGATCAGGGGCAGCGTTACACCAGTGACCGGGAACAGGTTTACGTTCACCGCCATATTTGTCAGCGCCTGGATCACCAATGTAAAACTTAGTCCCAACGACAAAAACGCACCGAATGCGTAAGGACATTTTTTAAAAATGCGGATGCTTCTCAACAAAAAAATAAGGTAGATGAGCAAAATAAAAGCACCTCCCAGCAGCCCGTATTCTTCAATGATAATTGCATAAATAAAATCCGAGTACGGATGTGGCAGAAAGTTCCGCTGTTCACTGTTGCCGGGTCCGAGGCCCACCCAGCCACCTTTGGCAATGGCGATCTTGGCCTGGTTGATCTGGTAATTGTCTTCGTTCTCCAGGTCGTTGCCACCATACATGAAGTTATCCACGCGGTTCACCCAGGTCGCCACGCGGGCAAAGAGCACTGAATGATCTTCTATTTTTGTTTTTGTGCCCCCGCTCGCTTTGTGCTGGTAAGATGCAGTGAGAATGAGCATGGCCACCGGAATCAACGCGATGCCAACGACCAGTAACAGGTGTTTGGTACTTACCCGGCCGATAAATAACAACAGCAGGCTGGTTGCACCGATCAGCAATGCGGTGGACAGGTTTGCCGGTGCAATCAAAATACACACAATGGCCACTGGTATGATCACCGGCAAAAATCCTTTTTTAAAATCTTTTATAATATGTTGTTTTTTACTCAGCAAACGGCTCACATACATAAATAAGGCCAGTCTTGCAAGATCTGACGTTTGAAACGTAAGTCGAAATATAGGTAACCGGATCCACCGGCTGCCTTCATTCAGTCGCACGCCGAAAAACAAGGTATAGATCAGCAGCGGGATCACGATGAGAAACAATATCAATGAAACCCTCGAGTAAAGGGTATAATTGACACGGTGTGCAAAATAGATAACGGCAATGCCCAGGGTAATAAAAGCCACCTGTTTGAATAAATACGATTCCGTGCTCTTGCTCATCTTGTAAGCCAGCGTACCCGTGGCACTATATACGACCAGCATAGACGCAACCGCGAGCATCACTACGATGGCCCAGATTACTTTGTCGCCTTTGGTGGTATAGAGAAGTTTGTCCATGAGTCAGTTTGCAATTTGCAGTTGGCAGTGGGCAGTTAAGGATTAAAAAACCACCCCGTATTTTTCCGGATGGTTTATCATGTCACCTAAAAGCCTGCCGATTTCTTCATTTTTATTTCTTAAATCTTGATACCTGGTGTTGTCAATATATTTACACGCTAAACTAAAATCTAACCAAACCAATGTCTCGCCATTTTCCATGTCAGCGTCTGTAATCTTCGAAATGAAATGCGCCGCATAATTTCTTTTTCTATACGCTTCACCTAAACAAGAACATACCGACCGTGAACTTCTTATAATCTGACTTACCAGCGAATACTTCTCTGCTGCTGGAAATGTTTTACACATTTCGTAAATCTCCATCGCAGTTGCAAAGGACTTTTTGTAAACTGTCAGATCGCGTAGCGTACCCATCTCTTTAACTTTTCTTAACTGCCCACTGTCAATTAAAAACTGCCAACTAGTTTTTTCCTCAACTGCCCACTGGTCACTACCAACTAATTTTTTTCTCAACTGCCAACTGCCCACTGCCAACTAATTTTTTTCTCAACTGCCCACTGTCAACTGCAAACTGCCAACTGTCTACAGATCCATCACCGCCGCCTTGAACTTCTTCCCCCTGTCTTCGTAATTTTTAAACAAGTCAAAACTCGCGCAGGCCGGACTTAACAACACCACATCACCCTTCGTGGCGAGTTGAAAAGCGGCCTCAACCGCTTCTTCTGCACTGGCTGTATCCATGATCACTTGTACATCATTGACAAAAGCCTGGTGAATTTTAGAATTATCTTTCCCCATGCACACGATCGCTTTTACCTTTTCTTTAACCAGTTCCGTGAGCAGCGAATAGTCATTGCCTTTATCGATGCCGCCGAGGATCAGGACGGTTGGTTTGTTCATATTCTCCAACGCATACCAGGTGGAATTCAAATTGGTCGCTTTGCTGTCGTTTATAAATTCAACGCCTTTAACCGTCGCTACATATTCCATCCGGTGCTCCAATGACTCAAATGAGATGATGGACTCGCGAATCTTGTCCTTTCTTAAACGAAGGCTTGTTGCTGCAATGCCGGCTGCCATAGTATTGTATTGATTGTGTTTGCCCCTTAGTGCAAAATCATAAATGCTCATTGAAACTTCTTCCTTGTTGGCCGATATGGTCATTTTGCCGTCCTTGATAAAAGCGCCTGGTTTAATTTCTTCTTGCATGGTAAAAGGTAATAGGTTAGATTTAATGGAATGCCTGTCTAAATTTTGTCTGGTCGTCTGGTCATCCAGGCAGTAGATGAAATCGTCATCTGCCGTCTGGTTCATCACGATCCGAAATTTGCTATTGATATAATTCTCGTATTTATAGTCGTACCTGTCCAGGTGATCTTCAGAAATATTTGTCAGTATCGCGATGTCGGGCCTGAATTCGATAATGTCATCCAGTTGAAAGCTGCTGATCTCCACGATATAATTTTCTTTGGGATCAACGGCCACCTGCCTCGCAAATGAGTAACCGATATTTCCAACCATGGCACAGTTTAACCCGGCCACATCGCACATATGGAACAGTAACGCAGTGGTCGTCGTTTTGCCGTTGCTGCCTGTTATGCCTACGATCTTGCTGTTGTGTTTGTACCGGTATGCAAGCTCAATTTCACTGATTACCGGAATGCCAGCCTTTCTGATCTTTTTAACCAGTTCAACTTTCTCCGGAATACCCGGGCTTTTCACCACTTCGTCCGCATTCATTATTTTTTGTTCGCTATGGTTTCCCTCTTCAAAATCAACACCATATTCGATCAATTCCTGCCGGTAATTATCTTTAATCGCCGAGCCGTCAGAAACAAATACCTCATATCCCTGCTTTTTAGCGAGGATGGCAGCACCTACCCCACTTTCAGCTGCACCCAGTATGACGAGTCGTTTTGACATTGATACGATAATTTCTTATAATACTAACCAGTACGCCTACCTGATCTTCAGCGTTACGATTGAAAACAACACACATAAAATGGTTACGATCCAGAACCTTACCGCAATCTTGCTCTCATGATATCCCAGTTTCTGGTAATGATGATGCAGTGGGCTCATCAAAAATACCCGCCTCCCCTCGCCATACTTTCGCCTTGTATATTTAAAGTAGGATACCTGTATGATTACACTCAGGCTTTCTACGAGGAACACGCCACAAAATATAAGGATCAGCCATTCCTTGCGAACGATGATCGCCAACGAGGCGATGACACCACCCAGCATTAAACTCCCGGTATCACCCATAAAAACCTGCGCAGGATAAGCATTGTACCATAGGAAACCAACACAGGCCCCGATCAATGCGCCGATGTAAATGGACAACTCCCCCAGGTTCGGGATATACATGATGTTCAGGTAATCAGCAAAGCGGATATTGCCGCTTGCATAGGCGAAAATGCCCAGGCAGGCGCCGATGATTGCGCTCACCCCCGTCGCAAGGCCATCCAGCCCATCCGTTATATTAGCACCATTCGACACCGCGGTAATGATAAATATTACCACAAAAATGTATAAGACCCATGTAAACCCCCGGAGCGCGACCGGCAATAACGTCGAATAATTAAACTCATGATTCTTTACAAACGGTATGGTGGTGATCGGCTGGTTCGCTTCTACAAACCAGCGTTCTTTTCCATCCAGTCTCACTACTTTTAATCCGGTCGTATCTGAAGGCCTGCTGGTACCGATATATTCGCGCCACACTTTTGCATTGCTGTTGAAATACAAGGTAGCGCCAACAACAACTCCCAATACCACCTGGCCCAATATTTTAAACCAGCCCGCCAGACCGTCCTTATCGCCCTTTTTATAGGCAATGCCTTGTTCCTGCGCAATCCGCTTGGCGCGCAGTTTTAAATAATCATCGATAAAGCCGATCATGCCGAGCCAGATCGTGCTGAATATCATCAGCCGGATATATGCCTTGGTGAGGTTTGCCAGTAAAAAAGTTGGAATCAGGATGGCGAGGATAATAATAATACCACCCATGGTCGGGGTGCCCTTTTTCATTGTTTCCCCTGCCAGGCCCAGTTCACGCACACTTTCACCGATCAAACCGCGACGCAGGATCGTGATCAGGCCTTTACCAAATACGGTTGTAATGATCAGGCTCATCAGCACGGCCAGCAACACCCTCGAGGTGATGAACTGGAATAACGCGCCGCCAGGCACCTTGACTCCCGTACTCCGTAACCAGTCGAATAAATGGTATAGCATAATGTTTGGGCTGTCAGCCGTCAGCTATCAGCTATCAGCTATCAGCTTTTGTTGTCAGTTTTAAATAATGATTCCAGGTTTTCATTGTTATCCAGTTTTTCATATTGATATGTCTACCCTAAACTTTAATTCGATTTATGCATCTGCTCCACATCTGATAGCTCATAGCTGATAGCTCACAGCCCACCGCTATTTCCCCAACAACTCAAACATTTCCAGCAACACTTCCTTGTCATCAAAATGGTATTTCATTCCATTAATTTCCTGGTACTTTTCATGGCCCTTGCCGGCGATCAGCACGATGTCTTCCGGTTTCGCCAGACTAACCGCCGTCTTGATTGCTTCCTTGCGATCGGCAATGGCGATCATTTTTTTTCGCAGGGAAGTTTTCAATCCCTGTTGCATCTCGTTGATAATCTGTCCCGCATCTTCGTTGCGTGGGTTGTCCGATGTGAAAATTGCACGGTCACTGTGCTCGCAGGCAACTTCACCCATCAGTGGACGTTTGGTGGTATCCCGGTCGCCGCCGCAGCCAACGACGGTGATAATTTCTTCATACCCTTTCCGCAACTTTTTGATGGTCGCCAGCACGTTGATCAACGCATCGGGTGTATGGGCATAATCTACAATGCCGATCACACGGTCATGGAGCGAAACCATATATTCAAACCGGCCTTCGGCGCCTGTCAGCACACTCAGGCATTTCAACACTTCGTGTTTATCTTCCCCCAGGCAAATGCCTGCGCCATATACGGCAAGAATATTGTACGCATTAAATTCACCGATCATGCGAAAGTGCACTTCATCGGGACCTATCATCATTACCAGCCCGGTCAGGAGATTCTCCAGGATTCTGCCTTTAAAGTCAGCCGTATTTTTCAGGCTGTAGAGATATTGCCTGGCAGCCGTATTTTGCAACATCACTTTACCTCGTTTGTCGTCGAGGTTGGAAATCGCAAACGAAGCGGCCGGCAGGCCGTCGAAGAAACTTTTCTTCACCCGGATATATTCGTCAAATGTTTTATGGTAATCGAGGTGATCATGGGTGATATTGCTGAAAATACCACCAGTAAAATGCAGTCCGGTAACCCGGTGCTGGTGCAGTGCGTGCGAGCTCACTTCCATAAAAACATGCGTACAGCCTTTTGCAACCATCTCATGCAGCAACGCGTTCAGGGAAACGGCATCCGGCGTGGTATGGGTGGAAGAAAGCACCATATCGGAAATCTGGTTCTGCACCGTGCTTAATAACCCGCATGTATAGCCAAGCGCGGTAAAGCTTTTAAACAGTAAAGTCGCGATGGTGGTTTTACCGTTTGTTCCGGTTACACCCACCAGTTTGATCTTCTCAGACGGCTGCCCGTAAAAATTATGCGCCATATAACCGGCAGCAGCACCTGCATTTTCCACCTGTACATAAGTAACCGATGGCAGCAACTCCGCAGGCAGCTCTTCACAGATGATAGCTATTGCACCCAGGCCAATCGCCTTTTGTATAAACTGGTGACCGTCCACGTGTGTACCCCGGATGGCAATAAAAGCCGAGCCCGGCAACACTTTGCGCGAATCAATTTGCAGGTCGGAAACCGTTACCGCCGTGCTTCCATGCAGCGACCGCAAACTCACCTTGTACAATATCTCGTGTAATCCGATCATAATTGTTACCTGCCGGTACGCGCCGGGAAGATTTACTTAGTTTAATTCGAGAACGATGTGTTGATTTTTATCCAATTCCTGTCCCGGTGCAATCGACTGCGCCACCACTTTTCCCCTGCCTTTCGTCACCACCCGGATGTCTTTATTTTCAAGCAGGTACAAGGCATCTTTCAAACCC
>JBBSSY010000010.1:0-18689 GCA_038241595.1 Chitinophagales bacterium
CCTCGCAAAGCCGAAACACAAAATTCTTACCGGAAGTTCATGGAGATGCAGCAACAACAACAGTGAGTTTAAGGTTTAAGGTTTAAAGTTTAAAGTTGTTTGGGGCGCGAACAGTGCTTTTAAACTGGAACCATACCGCAGTTCATTAACTAAGTTACTGACCCCGCGTTGTAACCAGTTTGAAAATCAAAAGCTGTTTCGATCCCCAAACAACTTTAAACTTTAAACCTTAAACCTTAAACTCACTGTTGTTGTTGCTGCATTTCCATGAACTTCCGGTAAGAATTTTGTGTTTCGGCTTTGCGAGGTTGTGGCGTAAGGGTGGTATTAAAATCTTCCTTCGTGTAACCATCCTCGTAACCAACGGTAACGCCCACCTCGAGTACCTGCTGTGACGTGCCTTTGTACGTTCCTTTTACGGGGGAACAATCAGTAAAATTGCGCCCAACGGCGAGGCGCACATGAAGATCATTTACGATGACATTGTTGGTGGGATCCAGCCCCAGCCATCCGTAGAACGGGAGATAGGCTTCTACCCAGGCATGGGTAGCACCCTCACCTCGCATGCCTGTCTTGTTTGGACAAACATACCCGCTTACATAACGTGACGGAATGTGAATGATGCGGAGCATCGCGGAAAGCATGTGTGCGAAATCCTGGCAGACGCCGGCTTTCAGCTGCCAGATCTCGTTAAGGGTCGTTTCAACGTTGGTGATGCCCTTGATGTATAAAAAGTTATTATACACGTATTCGTTGAGGCGTTGGGCGGCGATAAATGGCGTTTCTTCCTGGTTTTTCGCATTCATCAACAGGTTAGTGATTTCTTCCAGCGCATCGAATTGCTCCACCTTTAAAAAGTCGATCAGCGTCACTTTATTTTTCACCTGTAACAACTGTTCCCACTGGTTTTCTTTCGGTGCGCTGTCTTCCGGTAATTGCCGTTGTTTGGTCACCACTTCAGACATGGTTTCTACCGTCAGCTCCTTGTGCAATTCCAGCGATGTAAATGACCCTACTTCGTTGCCATAATAATCTTTGTAAATGTCCACAGATGGTTCGCCGGTAATGTTTAAATCAAACTTAAGGACTTCCTGGAATTCGTCTTTGATCGGAAAGAGGATAATTTGGTTGGCGCTGTCACGTACCGGTGCGTCGTAGGTATATTTTGTGATATGATGTATCTTAAACCTGGGCATAGTTTTCTTTCGGTTGAGTGTTGTAGTGGAAATACGTTTTACAGATAGGAAAAAACTTTTTCATCCATGGCTGTTCCGATGACGTTCATCTGGCCGATGATATCATTGAGGTACAAATGTAGATCCTGCTGGATGATGGCTTCCGGCGTAGAGTATTGTACTTTACTCGCCAGTTTACCGATTAGAAAATCAATCTGGCTCAGGCTGTGCGCGTTCTTCTCGTTCTTCAGCCTTTTGAAATAAATATGAAGCCGGGAAATGGAATAGGCGATGGACCGGGGGAATTGATTATTCAGCACGACCTGCTCCACCACATTCCTGGCTTCGAGACCGCCGCGGTACGTTTTCAGGTATAATTCATACCCGGCCAGTGACAAAAGCAGGTATCTCCAATACGCGGCATCGGCGCCTTTTTCGTTTGAATTTTTTATCGTACTTACTTTTACATCCAGGATACCCGCACTCTGGATCCCCCGTTCCAGGTATTTACCGATATTCATAAACCAGCTGCCTTCACCACGCGGCATGGTAATATCAGCGGTTCCGTAGAACAACATCCCTTGTTTGATGAGGTCGTCGAGTATCGTAACCGGATCCTCTTCCTGCAGCCAGCGTGGGAGTCGTTCATCGCGGATGATGTGGTAAAAATCGTTCACACATTGCCAGAGTTCCTTGGTAATATGATCCTGTCCGCTGCGGGCATTTTCACGTGCCAGTGTGATGAGGTTAAAAACCGAGTTTGGATTTTCGCGGTCGGTGACAACGTATTGCAAAACGTTCCTTCCCTGGAAAGCGAGCTTGTTGCATGCTTCGTCTTCGAGGTAGGTGAAAATTTTTAGAACAGGCTTCCAGGAAAAATCATGGATATCATCCTGCGACGAAGCATAGTTCATCTTTAGCATTCGTAATATCCCATCGCTTCGCTCCATGTAGCGGCTCATCCAAAATAAACTATCTGCTACTCTACTAAGCATTTATGTGTTTGGTTTGACGTGTTGGCAATTGTTACTATTATGAAATTTGTTGTCCGTGTTTATGATCGCGTCATTTACCCGGCAAGCACCCAGGTGTCTTTGCTACCGCCACCCTGTGAAGAGTTTACCACCAGGGAACCTTCGCGAAGAGCCACCCTCGTCAGGCCACCCGGAACAATCTGGATACCGTCAGGTCCGAAAAGTGCATAGGGACGAAGATCGATCCTCCGCGGCTGCATTTTGCCGTTCATATAACAAGGCGCAGACGATAAATTTATGGTGGGTTGCGCGATGAATTGACGCGGGTCCTTGATAATTTCTTCTTTATACTTTTCCATTTCGCTTTCGGTAGCCGTATGCCCCATCAGCATGCCGTAACCGCCGCTTTCATTGGTTCTTTTGATAACCATCGTGTTCATGTTCTTGAACACATACTCACGTTCTTCCAGGTTGCCGAGCTGGTATGTTGGTACGTTTTTAAGGATCGGTTCTTCATTCAGATAATAACGGATCATTGCCGGTACAAAAGTGTAAATGGCTTTATCATCTGCAACGCCGTTGCCTGTCGCGTTTACGATGGCGACATTACCTTTTCGGTAGGCGCTCATGAGGCCCGCTACCCCCAGCAGGCTGTTCTGGTTGAATACCAGCGGGTCTAGAAATTCGTCATCTACCCGGCGGTAGATTACATCCACCTGCTGGAGCCCGGTAGTGGTTTTCATAAAAACGCGGTGGTTATCAACCACCAGGTCGCGGCCTTCGACCAACTCAACACCCATCAGCCTCGCCAGGGTGGTATGCTCGAAATAAGCGGAATTGTAAATGCCGGGTGTCAGCAACACGATGGTGGGATTAGCCGTCTGTCGTGGTGACAAGGAAACCAGGTTTTTATGTAAGATGCTGGGATACTGGGTAACGGTGCGCACGTTGTTTTTTGGCAACAGGTCGGGAAATAAACGCTTCGTGATCTCGCGGTTTTCGAGCATGTAACTTACACCACTCGGCGTACGCAGGTTGTCTTCGAGAATGTACATGGAGCCGTCGCTGTCGCGGATCAGGTCGATCCCTGCGATATGCACGTAAATATCATATGGAACGGGGAAGCCGTGCATTTCGCGCAGGAAGTGCGGGCTGCTATATACCAGTTCAGCCGGCACCACCCCGTCTTTAATAATAAACTGTTCGTTGTAAACGTCTTTCAAAAACAGGTTAAGCGCCTTCAGGCGTTGTGTGATGCCTGCTTCGATGAACTTCCACTCGGGTGCGGTAATGATGCGGGGAATAATATCAAACGGGAAAATCTTTTCAATCCCTTCTCCACTGCTGTAAACGGTAAATGTGATACCCTGGCTCATGAACAGACGTTTGGCCTGTTCTTCTTTTTTATTCAGGGTTGCAATGCTGAACTGTTGTAAAAAATCGACAACATCCCGGTATTGTGTACGAACGGAGGTTTGATCGAACATTTCATCCCAGGTATTGAAATCAGTGTTGTAATTACTCAACAGTTCACTTGTTTCCATTGTATAATTTTTCAGTGAATAAGATGGCGTGCGGTCGTTGAGCAGCTTCTTACCAAATATAATAAATCACAATTTAGTTCCTTTACCTTTTTTAGTTAACACAGATTCTTTACTTTAATAACTCAAATTCGATTATGAAGTCTATTGCGATGATACCGGCTCGTTATGAGGCATCCCGTTTTCCGGGTAAACTCATGCAGCCACTGGGAGGGAAAACTGTCATCAGGCATACCTATGACAACACAGTACTAACGGGTCTTTTTGCAGATGTAATGGTGGTAACAGACAGTGATATTATTTATAAAGAAATTACCGGAAATGGTGGCAATGCCATGATGAGCGTTGGTAATCATGAAAGTGGCAGCGACCGGATTGCGGAAGCCGTCACCGACCTGGCAGTAGATATTGTGGTAAACGTGCAGGGTGATGAGCCCTTTGTAGAAAGAGAACGGTTAAAAAGACTGTTGGATATTTTTGAAGAAGATAAAACCAACACCGTCGGGGTGGCTTCGATGATGCAAAAACTCGAAAATCAAACTTTCATCAACGATCCCAATTATGTAAAAGTAGTGGTCGACAAAAACATGAACGCACTCCTTTTTAGCAGAAGTGTGATTCCGTTTCCACGTGAAAAAGAAATACCTGTCACGTATTATGAACACATCGGCGTGTATGCGTTCCGCAAAAAGGCACTCCTCGATTTTACCACCTGGCCGATGACTCCTTTAGAAACCGTGGAAAAAATTGAATGCCTGCGTTACCTCGAGAACGGCGTTCCAATCCGCATGATCATCGCCGATTACATGGGTGTAGAGATCGATACACCGGAAGACCTGAAACGGGCAGCATACTATCTGGAGAATTTCTACAACAAATAAGTCGCTGTCAGCAATCAGCAGTCAGTAATCAGAAATCAGCAAACAGCAGTCAGCGATCAGCAGAATTTAAGGAGCACTAAATATAATATACTGAATGAAACAGACATTGTGGGGAATAGACCTGGGCGGTACTAAAATCGAAGGCGTCATCCTCGATGCCGCGGATACCGCTAACCCGATCATCAGGACACGGCTCGATACGGAAGCTGCGTTAGGGTATGATCATATTTTGAACCGGATCTTCCTGCTGGTCGAAGCATTGAAAAAGCGCACGGGTCTGGTGCCTGAAACCATCGGCTTCGGCACACCGGGTGTCCTCGACCCGGTATTGCAAACCATGAAAAACTGCAATACGACCAGCCTCAATGGCATGCCGTTGCAACGTGATCTGCAACAGAAACTGGGTGTTAACGTCATTCTTGCAAACGATGCGAATTGTTTCGCGCTCGCCGAAACCAAGTGGGGCGTGGTTAAACAACAAGGCCTGCCCGGTAAACTTGTTTTCGGAATTATTCTCGGTACCGGCGTAGGCGGCGGTTTGGTGATAGACGGTAAAATTTGGAGCGGCTTTCATGGCATCGCCGGCGAATGGGGCCATAATTACCTCGACGACTCGGGCGGGAAATGTTACTGTGGAAAAACAGGCTGCGTGGAAACCGTAATTGCCGGGCCTGCTTTGGAAAAATATTATGCCGCGTTAACAGGCAACAGGCTGTCACTGAAAGAGATTGTAAGCCGCGACGAAGACGGCACCGACGAGGCCGCTTCGGAAACAATCCGCCGGCTCTGCCATTTCTTTGGCAAAGGCATCGCCGCTGTAGTGAACGTACTCGACCCGGATGTAATCGTTATCGGTGGTGGTGTAGGAAATATTGACAAAATTTACCGGGATGGTATCTCCTCGCTGCGCGCGTATATCTTTAACAACCGCGCGGACGTTCCCATCCTTAAACCCACGCTGGGCGACAGCGCAGGGGTATTCGGTGCCGCAGCCCTGACGGCGATATGATAAGCCGGCAGATAACCGTGTCTTTGTAAATTTTAATCGGCTTCTCTGGTTTCTGTTGAATAACTTTGACGTTCTCAAAAAAAACAGCCATGAAGTTTCGAAATTTTAAGATGGTGGATTATGTTATTTACGGCAGGGGAAGTTTTAACCAGCTTGACGAAATACTGGCGCCGCAGCGTAAGGCCGGTGCTCCTATGATATTTTTAGTGGATCACTTTTTTGAGAACAAGGAACTGCCTGCGCGCATCCCGTTACGCGGCAAGGACCAGGTGATCTTCGCCGACGTAACCTTTGAACCTAAAACAACGTACGTTGATTCGCTGGCGAGGCAATTGAAAGATTCTTTCGGTTCGGTGAGCGGGGTAATTGGCATTGGCGGCGGATCAGTCATGGACCTGGCTAAAGCGGTTGCCCTGATGATGACAAACCCCGGTAGCTCCGCAGATTACCAGGGCTGGGATCTTGTGAAGTTCCCGGGCGTGTACAAGGCCGGCGTACCAACGTTGAGCGGCACAGGTGCCGAGGTTTCGCGTACCACAGTACTCACCGGACCAACCCGTAAACTTGGTATGAATTCCGATTTTACCCCCTTCGACCAAATCATCCTGGATCCGGAACTAACCGCTGATGCGCCGGCGAACCAGCGGTTTTATACCGGCATGGACTGTTATATCCATTGCATTGAAAGCCTTGAGGGCACCTACCTTAACGAATTCAGTAAAAGCTATGGCGAAAAGGCGCTCCAGCTTTGCCAGTATATTTATGTTGAAAAAAATGGCTGGGACGCAGAAAGCGATGATAAACTGATGATGGCCTCCTATGCCGGCGGCATGAGCATCGCTTACTCGCAGGTTGGGGTGGCCCATGCCGTTAGCTACGGCCTGAGTTACCTGCTGGGCACAAAACATGGCATCGGTAACTGCATCGTGTTTGACAAGCTCGAACAATACTATCCCGCAGGCGTGCAGGAGTTCAGGTATATGGTTGAAAAAAATAACATCGATATTCCTCAGGGAATCTGCAAAGGTCTTACTGACGAACAATTCGACAAGATGATCGATGTTTCCCTCGGTATGAAACCGCTCTGGGAAAACGCGCTGGGTCCAGACTGGGAGAAAAAAATAACCCGCGATAAGCTGCGTAACTTGTATGAAAGATTGTAACTGAGACAGCGGCCATTATTATTAATTTTTTTTACTCCTGCCTATGCGATCAAAGAACTTATATACTCAATACCTGAGTCTTGACGCACTGTTCGGAACGCCGCCCCCAAAGCGTTTGAACCGGGGTAGCCCCGTGATCATTACGCAACGAACCGATGCGACCGAAGTTAATACTTGTGTGTACGATTACACGGCAACAGAAGCCGGGCGATACGAAGTCGACAAGGTGGAGGAAACATTCCAGTTCAAAACCAACGGTCATATTTCCTGGATTAATATCGACGGACTGCGCAAAACGGATGTTGATGCCATCTGTAATCAATTTGGCATTCACCCGCTGATTGCCGAAGACATCCTCAGTGTCAACCAGCGTTCGAAAATGGACGAGGTAGATGGCATTCTATATTGCCTGTTAAACATGCTATATTTTAACGAACTAACCGGTTGTGTTGAGCAGGAACAAATAAGCATCGTGCTTGGCAAGGAGTTCGTCATTTCGTTCCAGGAAGATGTGAAACGCGACGTGTTCAACCCGATCAGGGACAAACTGAATATACACAATTCGAAACTGCGGCAGCGCGGCGCCGACTACCTCTGTTACACCATGCTCGACATGATCGTTGATAATTACCTGCTGGTCATCGACAAACTGGGCGAACGGATTGAATGGCTGGAGGACCTGGTGGCGAAATTAAGCAACACACGCACCCAGGTTCGCATCAACCAGGTACGGAAAGAACTGAATGTATTAAAAAGAAATATCGGGCCCGTACGGGAACTGGTTAACGGCATCATCCGCAGTGAAACCGATTTGCTGGAAGACCGCACCACAAAATATTTTAAAGATGTGTATGACCACATCATCCAGTCTCTCGATCTCACTGAAAATTATCGGGACATGATGATGAGTATGCAGGACCTGCATCTCAATAATGTAAATCTTAAAATGAACCAGGTAATGAAAGTAATGGCAATCGTTACCTGTCTCATGGCGCCAGCGACCGTTATCGGCGGTATTTTTGGTATGAACTTCGACCGCATCCCGTATCTTCACAACCGCTACGGTTTTTTCCTGGCGGTAGCGCTGATGATCTTGATTCCGCTTTGGATGCTTGTGCGCTTCAAACGAAGCGGATGGTTTCAATAACTGGTGCTTCTATAAACGACGGGCCAGGCCTTAGGAAACAACGATTTCACTTAACATTTATTCCTCATCTTTTAACCAATCAAACATGAAAACGCTTTTCCTGACATTAGGGTTTTTTCTCGCTTCAATGTCTCTTTTTGCACAACCTGCAAAAAAATTATTCAATGGCAAGGACCTGACCGGGTGGACCGTTCACGGCACAGAAAAATGGTACGTAGAAAAAGGTGAACTGATTTGTGAAAGCGGCCCCGATAAAAATTATGGCTACCTGTCTACCGATAAACCATATAAAAATTTCGAACTCACGGTTCATTTTAAACAGGAGGCCAATGGCAATAGCGGTGTTTTTATCCGTTCAGGCATTGATGGCGTAAAGATCAGCGGCTGGCAGGTAGAAGTGGCGCCTTTGGGCAACCACACCGGAGGTATTTACGAATCGTATGGCCGTGGCTGGCTGATCCAGCCAAAAGCTGCCGATGAAAGCAAATTGAAAGTTGGTGAATGGAATACCATGAAAATCCTGGCAAAAGGTGACCTGGTTACCACCTGGCTAAACGGACACCAGATGGTGACATTTACCGATGAAAAAATAGGCCAGGGTGAAGGTTTCATCGCGTTACAAATTCACGATGGCGGCGGGATCAAGGTCAGATGGAAAGATCTGACGATTAAAGAATTGCCATAAAACCCGCTCGTTGAAATCTTTTAATCCTCCCGGTGGGAGGATTTTTTTTGCCCGCCCGGCATTGTTTGATATCCCTGTTTCACGAGCGCACGCTGGTACAGCTTTTGAATATACTGTTCAGTCCAAATACATGATATGAAATATCCCTATTTTCTTCCCGTTATATTCGCTTTTGCCCTAAACACCGGTTGCAACACGCCACAAACCAAATCGACGACATCAGACAGCACCACCACCGTTGCTACCAACGACAACCAGCAGGTTGTGCTGCCCGAACCATACGCGACTAAATCAGTCATAAATTTTAGTAAGGTAATTGGCTGGCCAGCAGGAAAATCACCCGTGGCCCCCGCCGGTTTTACGGTAACAAAGTTCGCTGGAGACCTCGATAACCCGCGGTGGATCTACATAGCTCCCAATGGTGATGTCTTCGTGTCTGAAGCCAATACTAAAAGTTCAGGGATAAAAAAAATTAAGGATGATATTTCTGGTAAATCCAAATCCGCTAATAATACGGAGAGTGGAAACCGGATAATCCTGCTCCGTGACGCCGATAAAGATGGTACTTATGAAACCCGAGAAACATTCCTGAGTGGCTTGAACCGGCCTTTTGGCATGTTGGTGATTGGCAATAGTTTTTATGTTGCCAACACCGATGGTATTTGGCAATATCCGTACAAGACTGGCGAAACAAAAATGATGGCCGCCGGTAAAAAAATCCTTTCCCTTCCTGCTGGCGGATATAATAATCATTGGACCAGGAACCTCCTTGCAAATGCCGATAACAGCAAAGTATATGTTTCCGTAGGTTCAGGCAGTAATGTGGGCGAACATGGTATGGACAATGAAGTGCGCCGGGCAAACGTGCTTGAAATAAACCCGGATGGCTCAGGAGAAAAAATATTTGCCAGCGGCCTTCGCAACCCCGTCGGCCTGGCCTGGGCACCAGGCTCAAACGTCCTGTGGACCGCGGTAAATGAACGTGATGAATTAGGAGATGATCTTGTACCCGACTATATCACCAGTGTAAAAGAAGGCGCCTTTTACGGCTGGCCCTTCGCCTATTACGGACAACATGAAGACCCCCGTCGCAAGGGAGAAAATCCGGCCTTGGTGCAGAAAACAATTGTTCCGGACGTCGCGGTGGGTGCACACACCGCTTCTCTTGGACTTGCATTTTACAATCAGAAAGCTTTTCCTGAAAAATACCAGGGCGGTGCTTTCGTCGGCCAGCATGGATCATGGAATCGCTCGCAGTTGGCAGGATATAAAGTAATTTTTGTTCCCTTTAAAGAAGGAAAACCGGCAGGCGCCCCGGAAGATTTTTTAACCGGTTTTATCGCCGACGGTGATAAACAAGAAGTTTACGGACGCCCGGTTGGGATCACGACGATGGCTGACGGATCGATATTAGTGGCTGATGATTCGGGTAATACGATCTGGCAGGTAAGCGCAGCGAAAAAATAACGCTGCTCTTTTTATAACGCCCTCAGATGCGCACTGCGGTGGTGCCGGTCAGCCGGCTCTTCTGCAATATGGAGCTGATAAAACATATCTTCCATTCTTTCCCAACCGTTCTTTTCGTAAACGATTTGAGCGATATAATTATCATTAGCGGTTTGAAGCAACAGCCAGGCTGCTCCTGTTTCCTTGCCAAATTTTTTAGCTTCGTCGAGTAAAAGTCTTCCAATGCCATGTTTACGTTCTGTTTCACGAACATAAACATCATTTAAAAGCCAGGTGTTTTCCAGGCTTACCGAAGAAAAGAGGGGGTAACATTGAATAAAACCATCAATTTTACCTTCCTTGATTGCGATAAAAATAACAGATTCATTATTTTTCAGCCTTTCCTGTAAAAAATGCCGGCAGGCAGGCACGTTCGGTGTTTGACGATAAAACATCCGGTACAGGTTAAATAATTCTGATAATTGATCGATGTCCTTAAGGGTTGCTTTTCTTATTTCAATCATTTATGTAAAGGTTGAGTTGTGTAAATTACTAAAAGGCGAAGAACAATTTCACTTATTTTATATAATTCCTTCCAATGCTGATGCAACATCGATTATTACTAGCGCTGCATTGCCTTTTTGAAAATCGGAACGGTACTACAGGCTTCCCCAAACATGATGCTTTTAACGACAGGACGTAATTTTTTAGTAATTTCCAGGTATGCGAATTCTCCTACCGCCAACTTTCCACAGCCTTTTATAACGACCCTTTTATCAACAAACTCACTGACATCGATAGATGAAATGCTTTTTGTAAACAGCTGCATGTGTACAAATTGCTCATCACCAAAAAACACATCCGTTGCGACAGGTTCAAGATAAGAAGCAATCAGCATATACGCCCATACCGGAACAATGGCATCAGCACTGCAGGTTACTGCGACGTATTTATTCTTGTATTCACTGAAGTCTTTATTTTTTAAAGCTTCGCGAAAATCTTTTTCTTTCAGGATAAGCCCCATGAACAGATAATCTTTCAGGTCAAAAGAGGCAATTTGCTGATGCGGATAGTAATCTTCCAGGTTGAGTTCTGTTAATGCACTTTCCGCCACTTTGTTAATAATAATATCACTCATAGTATCCATTTATTGGTCACAAAGCTACAACTCAATTTGTTTGGCGGCATGATTTCGAAGAATATGAGCAAATGGTGACAAACATAAAAAAAACGCAGGCCGTTATGGGCTGCGTTTTTTTTCGGTAAACGGTTATATTATAAAAACTTCGCGCGGTTGTCTTTTACGGTTGCGGATTTTTTTAACGCTTCCAGGGATCTGAAACCACTCATGGACCTCATCTGCATTTCCATTCCCTGCCTTTGCTGGTCAAGGTTTCCACTGATATTTGCCTTTGCGCTTACGTTTTCTGGTTTCACCATAAAAACACCGCCGTTACCCGGGATGGGTGGTGTTACCTTGTTCAGCCATTGTTTATTAAACGCGGCGCCAACCACCTTTGGTTCCTGGCCTACGTTTGGAATAACCTGCGAAGAAAAGCTGATGCTGTCTGCCCGCTGGATCGTTGTGCCTGTCGCCGTCGCAGCCGCTTCTAAAGTTGCAGCGCTTCCCATTTTCTTGATGATCTGTTCTGCTTTCTTTTCATTGCGAACAATAAATTCAACCTGCGGCCTTGCTTTCGCCGCTGTCATTGTACCTTCTTTATTAATTTCGGTTACTAAAACGACAACATATTTATCACCAAGGTCAAATGGTTCAGAAACATCGCCTTTATCTGCTTCAAACACCCAGCGTACCAGTTGACGGCTGCTTCCTACGCCCGGAATGGTATTATCCACTGGTTTAACTTCCGCAGCAATTAATTTATTGTACTTGTATTTTGCCACATTGTCGTCAAAGGCCTTTGCGTTGCGGCTCTCACCTGCAAACTGGTTGGCCTGGCCAGAAGCGGCGTTTAGTGTTTCCTGGCTTGGGGAGATTGCTTTCGAGAGGTAGGCAACTTTATAAGCCGGTTCAAAATTTTTCTGGTTAAGAATTTCGATGTAGTGATAGCCAAAATCGGTTTTCACCACCTTCTTTTCTCCAGCGGTGCCATAAAAAATAAATTCAGCAAATTCTTTTGCGAGGGTGCCAAAAGCCTGTGATCCAAAATCATATTCCCCACCTTTGTCCTTGCTTCCCTGGTCGTCACTGTACTTTAAACCCAGCGCCCCGAAATCGGCCCCTGATTTTATCGCTGTTGCAATACTGTCTATACGGGTTTTTGCCGTACTGTCTGGTAAACCTGCCTGTGTGCTTACCAGGATATGCCGTACCTTAACACTATCTGGAAGGGTTCTTTTGTCTACCAGTTTGGCGAGCACATAGTTCTGGTTGTCCAGGTAGGGTCCAATTACTTCCCCGGCTTGCAGGTTGATGATCGCTTCGGCATTAGGCACCTGCAATTTTGATTTTAATACATAGCCATCGAAAAAATTAGTTTCTGTACCGTTGCGAACGAGAAAAGCCGGCACATCTGTGGCTGCAGCAAATTCCGTTTTTAACTGGGCCAGTTGGTTTTCCAATGCAATGGTATCATTATGACTGGGTCCTGCATTGAATGACACATACGAAAATCCCCGGCTTGTTGCCTGCTTGTAATCGTCGGCATGTTTATTAACATACCCATTGATATCATCATCTGACACTTTAATGGTACTGTCTACGATTGTAGCGTAACCTACGTTAATATATGACACCGCTGCAATGGCATTATTGTCTGCATTCGTTTTTTCCACCATCCATTTTGGCACATACGAAGAATTGCTAAGCAAGGCGGTATATTTTTCACGCAGGCGATTGTTCATCAGCGCCGGCAGGTACTGTTCTTCAATCTGTTTGGCCTGCGGGCTGTTCTTTTGTTTGCGAAGGTTGTCAATGGCCATCCGGGCGCTGTTGGCATCGTATTCACCTGTTTGCTGGTTGGTAAATTGTTTTTTTAGATCTTCCGGCGGATTGGCACCAAACAAAATGTCGTTTAACTCCCTGGCGCTCACACTTATGCCGAGCTCTTTATATTCTTCCTTTAAAACACTTTCTTCAATGTACTGACCCCAGACCTGCTCCTGGATGTTCTGTTGCATCATATCATTCATCGGATAACCCTGGGCTTTATATTGATCCTCAACGAGTCTTTTTCTTTTTTCAAAATCGACATAGTCAACGTCATCACCGTTTATAGTACCTATTGTAGTGGTGTTGCCACTAAACATACCCTGCCCGCGTCCACCTACAAACGCATCCATCAATAAAAAACCAATTAAGCTGAGCGCAATAACACCAAATACCAGCCACGCTGCTTTTTCCCTAATTTTCTGAATGATCGACATACTGTAATTTTAAGGTCCGGTTATTAATATATATAAAAAGGATGGCAAAAATAGGGTAAAAAAGGTTACTAACAAATTGTGGAAAACCGGTTAAAAGTCACAACGATCAAGGGATTCCTCCCTTTTTGACGGCTCTTTTTTAATCCCTTGGCGGTGGTATGTGATCGATTTCGGTTAACCGTCAAAAACCGTGAAACACATCGGTGGAACGATAATTAACACCGCGTCTGAAGAAGTGTACCTTTTTTGTGGAAAACACGCTTTTTTAACCCGAGAAAGAGGGGGTAATTGGAATAAAGCTTTATTTGCTCGTGTGATATTTAGTACCTCACGTTGGCAAAGCCGTAGTTATTCCACCGCCGCTAACATCGACACTGCGTAATAGTTATACGCTGCCCTGGTAATACACAGCTGTTAGTAACTACTGGAAACCCGCAACCAATTGCAGTTTCACATTGTTAGTTGACTGTGAATTACTGTGGACAACGAATACTATTTAACTTTGCCAATAGCTGGAATATAACTTTATCCACGAATTCACAGCCTTAATAGTAGTAGCTTATATCATTTAAAATAACTTATTAAAGAATACTATGTCACTTATCAACACCGTTTCCGCTTTTGAAAAACTTCCCCTGGCAGGGTACCTGGATATAGCCGTTGACCCTACGCTTGATCTTTTCTTTGAGATTGAGAAATTGAAAAAACAAAAGAATGCGGTTATCCTGGCGCATTACTACCAGGAGCCGGATATCCAGGATGTCGCGGATTACATTGGGGACAGTCTTGGCCTGGCCCAACAGGCACAAAACACGAAGGCCGATATCATTGTATTCGCCGGTGTGCATTTCATGGCAGAGACGGCCAAAATTCTGAATCCGTCCCGCAAGGTGTTGCTTCCTGATCTTCATGCGGGTTGTTCGCTATCCGACTCTGCACCGCCGGCCCTTTTTAAGGTCTTTAAAGAACAGTATCCGGACCACCTGGTTATATCCTATATTAACTGCTCTGCAGGTATAAAAGCATTAAGTGATATCATTTGCACGTCCTCAAATGCACAGAAAATCGTTGAATCACTTCCGTCAGATCAAAAGATCATTTTTGCACCAGATAAAAACCTCGGCGCCTATATTAATAAACAGACGGGCCGAAACATGGTTCTGTGGAATGGTGCGTGTATGGTACATGAAATTTTTAGCCTGGAAAGAATCAACCGGTTAAAGGTCCGGCATCCACTTGCAAAAGTGATTGCACATCCCGAATGTGAAGAACCCATCCTGCGCATTGCTGATTTTATTGGTTCTACCACCCAGCTATTAAAATACAGTGAGTTAGATAAGGCACAGGAATTCATCGTTGCTACCGAAACAGGAATACTACACCAGATGCAGAAAAATGCCCCATATAAGACATATATCCCTGCTCCTCCCGATAATAGCTGCGCCTGTAACGACTGTCCGCATATGAAATTAAATACCCTGGAAAAGATTTACCTGTGCATGGAATACGAACAGCCCGAGTTACTGATGGATGAAGAAATACGTCTTGCAGCCAAAAAGCCGATTGACCGCATGCTGGAGATAAGTGCCAGGTATGGTTTGTGAAAGCGACTGTGTAAATGGTAAGACGTATAAGTGGATAAGATTATTCTGCCCGGCTGCTGGAATATACTTTATTCGCCATTTATTTCGTTAGCTTGAAATAGTATTTGTGTTGAAGTATTAAAAGGGTACATAAATTCTGGTAATAGTGACAATATTAATCACGAATCTTTGTTATACCCAACATTGCTTTCAGATCGGTGTTGGATAAGCCCTGCTAATACATATCCGATAACGCTATGGAATACTAGTCCACGCTGAATTATTTGCTAATTTAAATTGTAGAATTTACGCATGAATTATGATTACCGATGCAACTTCCAAACATACCAGGATATGGATAGCTGATGATGATTTCGAAGATTTTCAATTTATAAAGAAGACTTTCGAAGACAATCAACAACCAGTTATTTTATCACATATCGAAAATGGACAATACCTGATAGATATATTGAAAGCGCAAAGCAAGTTTAGCAAATTTGGTAATATGCCCCACCTGATATTGCTTGATTTAAACATGCCTAGAAAAAATGGGCTTGACGTATTGAAGGAAATTAAAGAAAATCAGCTACTCTGTAAAATACCGGTTATCATCTTTACCACGTCGCGGTCTCCAAAGGACATTGAAAGAAGTTATGAACTGGGAGCCAGCTGCTATCTCACTAAACCCCAGACAAGTGCCGAATGGGCCAGCACCTTGTTATATCTTGGCAAGTTTTGGATAGATTGTGTTAAGTACGCCGTTTAAAAATCCTTTTTGCACCTATTCCCCTGCTGTCTATTTATTAATTAACGCCAGTTACGTTTTTTCTTATTTGCTGTTAGTACTGTCAATACAGCTGCTGCAAGCAAATGATTATCTTCATATAAAGGAATAATAATTAATCTTGCAGTATTCCCGCGCTCGTTCAAGTGCATTATTTCTTTTATTGTTCTGATGGCCCACTACGGATATTACTTATTCATCATATTTAATTAATCGATGGGGAATAATTTACCCGATTTACATGAAATAACGACTGTGCCAGATTAAGTTCAAGTGGTGGAAAAATGGTACATAAATAGTATATGTATTATACGGGAAGATAAATAGTTCTTATCATTTAAACTTTTAATTATCTATATGCCAACAGTAGAAAAGGATCTGGTTTGCTTTTCACATTTAAGATGGAATTTTGTTTTTCAACGGCCTCAACATTTATTAACCCGATTTTCTTCAGTAATGCGCGTTTTTTACATTGAAGAACCCATCTACGCTGATCAGGATGATTTTTTAACCTTTGAAAAACCCGCAGACAACATTTGGGTTATCGTTCCGCACTTAAATCATAAACAGGATAATCATACCAGTCGCCAGCAGAAACTGTTGCAGGCTTTTTTTAAAGAACACAAAATTGAAAATTATATCTTTTGGTTTTATACGCCAATGGCGATGGATCTTAGTAGTGTTTTCAAGCCTGAACTCGTTATTTACGATTGTATGGACGAGCTGTCCGCTTTTAAATATGCGCCGCCTTCGTTGAAGTATTTCGAAGATGAATTGTTTAAAAAGGCTGATCTTGTATTTACCGGTGGTTATTCACTATATCAGGCCAAGAAGCATCGGCACGAAAACATTCATCCTTTTCCCAGCAGTATAGATAAAGATCATTTTCAGAGCGCCCGAACCATCATGAAGGATCCTGACGACCAGGCGAACATTCCTCATCCCAGGATTGGTTTTTATGGAGTGATAGATGAAAGGATGAATTTAGACATGATCGCCAAGGTGGCAGAGCTAAAACCGGAGTATCATTTTGTGATTATTGGACCCGTAGTAAAAATTGATCATGCTACGCTGCCACGACTGGAAAATATTCATTACCTCGGTGGTAAGTCCTACCAGGAACTTCCGAATTACCTGGCTGGCTGGGACATTGCTATGATTCCTTTCGAACTTAATGAATCAACGCGTTTCATCAGCCCCACGAAAACGCCTGAATATCTTGCTGCGGGCAAACCAGTTATTTCGTCATCCATCCAGGATGTTGTTAATCCATACGGAGACAAAAACCTGGTCTACATAGCAGATACGGCGGAAGCATTTATAGATGCTGCGGTGAAAGAGTTAACTGCTTCGGATAGGGAAGATTGGTTATCGAGGGTAGATGAATTCCTCCTTGAAAACTCCTGGAATAGTACGTGGAGTCAAATGGTACAATTCATTAATGAAAAATTGGCCGATAAGGAATCAGGAAAAAAAATTTATAACATCAATTTAAAGGAGGATCTATATGTTTGATTATTTAATCGTCGGCGCCGGGTTTGCAGGATGTGTATTGGCTGAGAGATTGGCTAATAAGTCCGGGAAAAAAATATTGCTGGTAGATAAGAGAAATCATATTGGCGGAAACGCATATGATTATTACAACCAGGATGGCATCCTGATCCATAAATATGGACCTCATATATTTCATACCAATTCACAGGAAGTGTTCGAGTATTTAGGTCAGTTTACTCCCTGGAGGTCATATGAGCATCGCGTACTGGCTAGTGTTGACGGGCAAATGGTACCTATCCCGATCAATTTGAATACCATCAATAAATTATACGGTCTAAATCTTTGTTCTGAAGAAGTGGAAGATTTTTTCAGTGCTCGTGCAGAGAAAATTGAACGCGTAAAAACGTCAGAGGATGTCGTTGTAAGTAAGGTAGGCCGTGAGTTGTACGAGAAATTTTTTAGAAATTATACCCGTAAGCAATGGGATCTCGATCCATCTGAACTAGATGCTTCTGTTACTGCCCGCGTACCTACACGGACTAACAAAGATGATCGTTATTTTACCGATACCTTTCAGGCAATGCCTGCTCATGGTTACACCAAGATGTTTGAGAAGATGTTGTCAAATCCAAACATTAAAGTGATGCTGCAGACAGATTATAAAGAGATCATGGATTCAATTCCATACAAGCAGATGATCTATACCGGGCCCGTCGATAGTTACTTTGACTATTGTTATGGCAAATTACCGTACCGCTCGCTTGAATTTAAATTTGAAACCATTGAAGCTGAGTCTTATCAGCCAACAGGTACAGTGAATTACCCCAACGAGCAGTTGTATACACGAATCACTGATTTTAAATATTTAACGGGTCAGAAGCATGCAAAGACGACTATCGTGTATGAATACCCTAAGGCTGAGGGAGACCCTTATTATCCCATTCCGCGTCCAGAAAATGCCGAATTGTACAGAAAATACCAGCAGCTCGCCGTACGGATGGAAAATACATTTTTCGTAGGCCGACTCGCCACGTATAAATATTATAATATGGACCAGGTGGTAGCCCAGGCACTCACTTTGTTTAAGAAGATAAATACCCGGATAGCTGAAACTCTTGCAACCTCTGGTGTTCCGGTGTCGAACGGACATTCGGTTAGCGGAAGCGTACAGGCATACCCGTTATTAAAGTCAAACGGGATAGCGAAACCCGCCAACGGGTTAAGCACTGGCATCGCGAAATCTTCCAGTGGTTTAAGCGGAGCTTAACACGTATTGGTTTCTTAGCCAGCCGGTATATCACATCATTCACCGGCTTCAATATAGAGCCTTATAAAACCACCGTCTAGTATGGTGGTTTTTTTTAGAGAGGTTTCTCTGTTCATCATGGTATAATATTTTCTCCAATTCCCTAAAACGATC
>JBBSSY010000011.1:0-17619 GCA_038241595.1 Chitinophagales bacterium
ATCATCAATACGGGCAGCATTGTCGGCAACACCGGCATACCGATATTAATCGATTATTCTTCAACAAAAGGCGCTATTCACTCGTTTACAAAATCGCTGGCGCTGAACCTCGGTGAAAAAGGGATCCGTGTAAACTGCGTGGTTCCAGGACCAGTTTGGACGCCCAATATTCCCGGCACAATGCCCATTGAAGAAGTGGAAAATTTTGGTCATGAGGTGGCACTTAAACGCCCCGGACAGCCGGAAGAACTGGCCCCGGCCTATGTGTTGCTGGCATCCGCGGATGGCAGTTTCATGACGGGCAGTTTCGTACACGTTACAGGTGGAAAATTATCAAGTGATTAATATGCGTGATGATCATTACCCGGAAGGTTATGTGCAGGATTTACTGCAAACCCCATTTGTAAATGAACAGACCAGGCAACTGATGCAGGAACGGCTATCAGTACCGGAAGTGATTGTGCCTGTTTTTTTTGAGCAGGAAGCATTCATCACGCTTCATGCCGTGGCGGGTCGGTTATTGCCTCAGCCGGCGACGCGCCGTTCACCCATCGATCTTGCCGGTGCCTTCGATAAAAAAATGGCTGGCAACGAAAGCAACGGCTGGCGTTACAACGATATGCCGCCAGATAGCGAAGCGTTTCCCGCGGGATTGAAGGCCATCGATAATATGTCGAATACAAATTTTGGTAAAAAATTTCACCTCCTTGAACCTGCCTGTCAGGACAGAATATTATCCGACATACAAGCCGGGCAATGTTCCGGCGAATACTGGAACGCGGTTGTACCCAAACGGTTTTTTGAGGAACTGCTGACAGCGCTGACGGAAATTTATTACAGCCATCCGCTCGGCAGGGAGGAAATTGGTGATGTTTCATGGGCCGATGTACCCGGGTGGCCACGACCCGGGCTGAATCAACTGGAAGCGCGCGAACCCCTGCCAGTTTTAAAGCATGGAGCAAATGAGTAAAGGTGGTAGTGATAGCCGGGACGGTTTTGTTCAGATGCAGCAATTTACGACGCACGAAACGGTGGACGCCGTCGTCATCGGTACTGGAGCCGGCGGTGCCCCATTGCTGGCGCGGCTCGCAGCGGCGGGCTTACGGGTGGTGGCGCTGGACGCCGGTAAATCCTGGTCGCCGGCACAGGATTTTGTAACCGATGAACCGGGGCAGTCCAAATTGTTCTGGAACGATGAACGATTAAGCGCTGGCACCAATCCGTTAGCCTTTGGAAATAACAACTCCGGAATTGGCGTCGGTGGATCCACGCTTCACTTCACGGCGTATACCCCTCGTCCACAACCGGATGATTTTTCACTGGCTGATGAGTTTGGCGTCGGGGTTAACTGGCCGATCGGTTATGGGCACCTTGAGCCATACCTCGGCGAACTGGAAGAATTTCTAGGAATTTCAGGCCCGGCATGCTATCCATGGGGACCAGCACGAAAATCCTCTTACCCACTTGCACCGCTGCCATTGAACGGGGCTGCCCAACTGATGCAGCGAGGTTGTAAACAACTCGGCATTAATACCTCGCCGGCACCCAATGCCGCTTTATCAGCGCCATATTTTCAGCAAGGTGTAGGCTGGCGACCAGCCTGCAAAAACCGCGGTTACTGCCAGGCCGGTTGTACTACCGGGGCAAAGTCGAGCATGGATGTCACGTACATCCCGCTCGCCATCCATTATGGCGCCGAAGTTCGCGCGGAGTCTTTCGTGACCTCGTTCGAATTCAATCCTGCCGGGAGAATTACAGCGGTTATCTACCAGCACGATGGGCGTGAACACCGCCAGAAATGCCACCATGTCTTTCTCTGTGGCGGCGCCATCGAAACCCCTCGCTTATTACTGATCAATGGGCTGGCCAATTCGAGCGGCCAGGTCGGTCGCAACTTTATGGCGCATACGGGCATGCAGGTATGGGGGCAGTTCCCGGAAGATATCCGCCCGTACAAAGGCATTCCCGGCGCACTCATATCCGAAGACATGCACCGGCCGCGGGACGCCGACTTTGCCGGCGGCTATTTGTTGCAGTCTCTCGGTGTAATGCCCGTCACCTATGCGTCACAGTTAGCCAGGGGGAGGGGCTTGTGGGGCACGTCTTTAACGCAAACGATGCGGGGATATAACCATACCGCCGGTATCGATATCCTCGGGGAGTGCCTCCCGTATGATCATAATTTCATGGAGCTGTCAGGCGAAACAGATGCACGCGGACTGCCAAAACCAAGGATACATTTTTCCACCGGTGACAACGAACAGCGTCTGACGGCACATGCCGAAAAAGTGATGCGTGCAATATGGGCAGAAGCCGGCGCGGAGGATACCTGGAGTTTTGACCGCAATGCCCATATTATTGGCACCTGTCGAATGGGCTTGGATGCGAATGATTCAGTAGTGGACGCCGAAGGGCGCAGTTTTGACATCAGCAACCTGTTCATCGCCGACAATTCCATATTTCCCAGTGCATTGAGTGTAAATCCTTCCCTTACCATTATGGCCCTTTCTCTTTACATCGCCGATTGTTTTTTGGAAAAAAGGCACAAATCCCGCCAATAAAAAACTATAGGACGCAATTTATCGTAAACCAGAACAAGGTATTTATTGTTACCACCTACAGACAAGCAGTTATGGACAGTAAAAGTTTTCTAACAATTATCACAGAGAAATTAGGCGACGGAAATTATTCGGGCGACCAGCATGGCGGCGCTTCGGGGCAATCAGGCAGCGGGCTGCCCACTTCAAGACCGGGAAATTTTTTGTTTGCTACCGGCATTGAATGTTCTTACCCGACGATTGACCATGGAAAAACGCGCCGCGACCAACTGGAAGAATGCGGACATTATACGCACTGGAAAAAAGACCTGCAACTGGTACATGACCTCGGTTTAAAAGTACTTCGATACGGATTGCCGTATTATAAAATACATCTTGGACCCGGCCAATACCACTGGACATTTGCCGACCAGGTGATGGAAGAAATGAAACGCCTGGAAATAACACCCATTCTCGATCTCTTACATTTTGGACTTCCCGATTGGCTGGGCAATTTTCAAAACCCGGAATTCCCGGTGCATTTCGCCGACTATGCCAAAGAAGTGACGAAAAGATATCCCTGGGTCAGGTACTACACACCCGTCAACGAAATTTATGTGACGGCCCGGATGAGTGCAAAAGATGGCATGTGGAATGAACAATTAAAATCTGACCGCGCCTTTGTGACCGCTATCAAACACCTCGTTGCGGCCAGCATCATTGCCACGCACCGCATTGCAGAATACCGGCCCGATGCGATCATCGTTCAAAGTGAATCAGCAGAGTATATGCATGAGGCCCGCGCTGTGCAATCCAAAGAGATCCAGCTGCTCAATAAACAGCGCCTGATCTCGCTTGATTTACTATATGCCCATCAACCGGATGCTGACATATATGTATACCTGATGGACAACGGCATGACCCGCGAGGAGTACAACTGGTTTATGGCGGGTGAGCCTCCGGGTTACCAGGTTATGGGAAATGATTATTACGGCCGCAACGAAAAAATATTAAAACCTGATGGCAGCATATGTACCGCAGAGGATGTGATGGGCTGGTACCAGATCACGCACGATTATTACAAGCGTTACCATAAACCAGTAATGCATACCGAAACCAATACCTTTGATCCTGAACAGGCACCCACCTGGCTCTGGAAGCAATGGATCAATATCTTAAAAATGCGCGCAGCGGGGGTACCGGTCCTTGGCTTCACCTGGTATAGCCTGATCGACCAGATCGACTGGGATACCGGTCTGTCGCAGAAAAATAACAACGTAAATGCCTGTGGCCTGTACGATCTCGATCGCAATCCGCGACCGGTAGCCGCTGCTTACAAGATGCTTTTGCAAGAATATGGACAGATTACCATATTCCCGCATGGAGAATTGTTTGAAGTTACCGACCAGGAAGCACGTTTAAAAGTGGAGGTATAACCATGAAAACAACCGGGGGAATTAATTTCGACGAACAGGGAAAAGGCGATCGCACGCTGGTCTTCCTGCATTATTTTGGTGGCTCGCTGCATAGTTGGACGGAAGTGATCAACGACTTTTCCGGCTCATTTCATTGCCTGGCGATTGACTTGCCAGGTTTTGGCGACTCCGATGCGCCAACCGATGAACCATCAGTCCGTGACCAATCAGAAGCTGTGCTTTCGGTGATCCGCGAAAATTCTTTGACTTACTATACATTGATTGGCCATTCCATGGGTGGAAAGATTGCGCTTGATGTGGCGTCTCTTCAACCGGAAGGGTTACAGTCGGTGGTGCTTGTTGCTCCTTCGCCTCCCTCACCCGAACCCATAACCGATGCGCAGCTAAAAGTGATGCTCGATACCTTTGGAAACCGGCCGGCCATCGAAAAGCTGGTTGATAAGATTACCGCCAAGCATCTAAAACCTGACTTGTTTTCAGCAACCGTAGCGGACCATCTCAAAATTTCACATATTGCCTGGAACGCGTGGCTCCTGAAAGGCAGCCAGGAGGATTTGCAGGCAAACATGGATAAAATAGTCGTCCCGCTCTTTGTGGTGAGCGCTGACTCGGATCCAAATTTTTCCACGGCATACCTCAGGGAAACCTTCAGTCGCATACTTCCTGTAAAGGAATTTGTGGAAGTTAAGCAAAGCGGCCACCTCATTCCGGTTGAACAACCGGTGGTACTGGCTGCGGTTATCAGGTCATTGATCAGGTAGTGCTTCCCAGTGATCCGGCAGCCTGAATTGTCATCACCTTGCTGGTAACCGCGGGGTTATTATTGAAAACTTTATTCCGTTTATGCATGTATTCATTTCCTGAGCTGAAACTTCAACCTTAATATGTCTGTATTGTATGCGCTTCCGCTGGTTTTACCAGTGTATGGGTATCATCAACGTGTTTTTTCCAGCCCCTTGCCATCGAAAAACCTGTCAGTTGCGGTTATTGTCCCGGTTAAAAACGAAGCGGTGCATCTTTCGCAAATACTGGACGCGCTGCGTTTGCAGGAAGATGACCGGGGCAATCGGCTGCATAGTGGGTTCTATGAAGTGTTGGTGCTGGTTAATAACAGTACAGATCACTCGTTCAAAATTGCACGCAATTACCAGGCAACACATCCCGATTTTAAACTCCTGGTTGCAGAGATGATATTTCCCGAAAAGGACGCACACATTGGTACGGTGCGGCGTAAGTTGATGGATGAAGCCCATGACCGCCTGATGAGTGTGGGCGACGGTTCCGGCATCATCGCGTCTACGGATGGAGATACGATCGTAGATAGCCAATGGGTATTTCAAATCATGTCTGAGATCGGCCGGGGAACTGACGCCGTGGGCGGCCGCATCATCGCGAATAAACCTGAAACAATTTCTAAAAGATTTTTTGAATTGAACGAGGAGTACCGAACCCTGGTAGCCAGGGTGGAGTCGCTGATAGACCCGGTTCATCATGACCCATGGCCGGGCCATTTCCAATACTATGGTGCCAGCCTCGCGGTGACCTGTTCGATGTATGAAAAGGCAGGCCGGCTGCCGTCGATCCCGTTCCTGGAAGACGAAGCATTGCACCAGGCGTTGCTGGCTAAAGATGCCCGGATCCGGAAGAGTACCGCAGTGAAAGTATTTACATCTTCCCGCCTGGAAGGCCGGGTAAAAGTTGGTTTTTCAGAACAGTTGGGCGTCTGGAACAATATGGCAGAGCAAAACCTGGAGCAGTATGAAGTTTCGGCAGAAGACGTTATAGCGCGTTTTAAACAGCGTAAAATGTTGCGAACATACCGGGAAAAAAAAGACATGAAAGAACCAGTTAATGCGCTTACCCTGTTTAATATTGCCCACACACTCCAGGTAGCTCCGACATGGTTGCAGGAGCAGCTAAGTTTTTCTCACTACTTCGGCCAGCTGTGGCAATCCGTGGAGGCGCATACACATTACAGTAAGGCTCTCAAACCCCGGCGGAAGGTTCCCATCGGCCAGGCGATCAAAGGGCTGACACGGTTTACGGATAGATTGGTTCTGGCGACATTTTGAGCGGGATTAACTAATTAAAACATAATTTGACTTCCCCGCCAGGGTTTGCACTTTTTGATTTCCCCGCGGAGCTTTACTTTTTTTGATTTCCTCGCCGCGCTCACCGCTTCTGAAACAAATCCAACCGGTATTTTTCTTCCCTTTTCTCCATTAACAATTGTAGCGGTTGTCCATCACCGGCATGCGAGCGGAATTCATTATGAACCTGGTCGCCGGTAAGCGGATAGTCGGGGACCAACGGCGTCCAATGCACCAGGATCAGCTGCCCGCCCGAACGCAGGTGAGTGATTATGAGATCAATCGTCTTGCGCAAATCGTCCATCGAAAAATAATAGGCGACTTCGGAGACAACAACCAGGTCAAAATCCTCAGCCGGAAAATTTGCCGGTATCGCCAGCTGCCTGATGGTCACCTGCGGTTTGCCCGCCAGCCGCGCACGCGCTTTGGCGAGCGGGAGATCGCTGGCGTCTACTGCCAGCAGCTTGCTGCATTTTTCAGCGAGCATGTTCGTCAGCACGCCGATGGAACAACCGATCTCGAAACCACTGTCATACTTTTCTTTTGACAAACTGGCCACTGTAACCCGGTACTTGTTCTTTTCATAATCACTGGTTTCAAAATCCCAGGGATCATCTTTATTGGTATACACATCATCAAAATAATTCGTCGGCAACGTATCGGAAGGAGTCATCGCTATTGTTTTTTTGGTTCGAAGAATATTTCTACCGGTGATTGAAAATGACCGATCACTTCCGGCGATAGCCAGAAGCCCTGCGGGTCGTCATCGATTAAACGCGTCACCTGCGATTGGTGCGCCTGGATGGCAAGACTCTTTCTGTCCATTTCTGTAGACACCATAACCCGGCGTATCAACACCTCCCTGTCCAGTGGCCAGTCGTCGTCGACACCACGCTCCCAAAGCCAGATGGGATATTCAATCATGCGGGGCATACTGCCCAACCGTAAAATAGCGGTTGTAGTAAGATACCAGCTGGCCCGGTGATCCGGATGTGGGTCACGCCGCCAGGGCATGATAACCGTGTTCGGTTGGGAGTTGTTCATCAGCTCGTTGAGCTGCGACGCGGCTGGGCCAAAACCGTCGTTGCCGGGGTAGGGAACCTGGCCGTCTTTCAGAGCCATAAAATAAATATCTCCGGCGGTCACGCCCAAAATAATTAATGCCCGGGTTGCTTCCTGCCGTCTAAACGCGGCAAGACGTTCTTGTGGGTACGTAACCGAATTCGGGTGAGACATGCTACCGTCGCTTATGAAGATCACCTCTACATTCACGAAGGCATTGCGAAGCATGGCGATAGTGCCTCCACAGCCAAGCGACTCGTCGTCGGGGTGCGGTGCAATCACAAGTGTTTTGCCAAAGCCGGCGAGGTCTTCAGTAGTATAAGGAACTGACCGCCGCCAGTATTCTTCCAGTTTAACGCCATAGCTCATGCGCAGTTGAATTATTGTTAAGCATATATTCCCCAATGGCCGTCAATGATGCATCCGGCGCGGGCTGGCGCAAGTAAAAGGTAAGGTCGCGCAGGATGCGTTCGATGCGGTTGGGATACATCATACCCCGTGCACCGATGCACTCGACCGCAAGCTGCATGGTGCGCGTACATATCTCCGCAATGGCTGTACGCGTCATATTGGCAAATGCAAGCATCCGGGCAGTTTCGGCAGGATCGTTCATCCATTGATCAGCATGTTCACCCGCCTGTTCGATCCAGTGCTGTCCGGAAGTAACCAGCCAGGTAATCTCGGCTACCCGTGCCCGTTGAAACGCATCATCGGTGCGTCGCAGCTCCTGCAGGTAGCTTACGACCGATTCAAGGATCGCCTCTGCGCCTCCAAGTTGAACGGCAGCAAAACGGATGGCACCGCCACTAAAAACAGGCTGCCGGTAATAATCACCGGGGTCGCCGAGCAGGTCATCGCCACTAACCCTGATGCCGCTAAAATCCATTCGGTAACTCACCGAACCTTTCATGCCCATGGGATTCCAGAAGCTGGCATCCTGCACGATAGGAGTTATCGCTTCCGTAGGGACAACACATAGTTGCCAGCCTTTTATGCTTCCATTATCAAAATCGCCGGTAATCAGCGGCCTGCTGACCCAACCAGCACCCGAACAAAAAGTTTTGGAACCTTGCAGTTCTATTGACCCGTCACCATGCGCATGCAGTTGAATTCCGTGTTCGGCTTGTGTATTCCAGACGCCAAACAATTTCTTATCCGCTAAAACATCCATGTAATACCGATTTTTTTGAACTTCGGTGCCATACAGGTGAATCAGGTAGAGGGCATTCACATGCCCCTCAAATATCCGTCCCACAGATAGATCCGCGCTGCCGAGCTGCTTCAGCAGGTGTAATAACCCGGACGTGTTCTGGCTGTCGAAGTCAAGCGGGTGCCCCGGTAATACAATAGCCAGCAGCCCCGCCGCAGCCAATGCTTCAAATGCTTTCGCGGGGAACGTTTCGGCCCGATCAACCGCCGCCGCGTGTCCCGCAACGTCGTTCAGCAAGAAGGACTCAATCAATGCATCGCTTGGCAATAAGGGGCATATTTAGGTGTCGTGAGTAAATTGGCGAACTCCTCCCCGCGCTTCGGGTTGACGTTAGATAATGGTCTCCTGTAAATGTCGCACACTGTTCAACCTCGAAAAATTATGCCATACAGCTCTTCCCTGCACGAGACTTTGTCCTTGTGCAATTTGGCAAACCATCAGGCCAGGGTTTCAGGTACAAAATGTGGCGAACTGCATTTCGTGTTTTATCTTGCAACCGGGCGGCCAGCACTTGTGCCAGTACCCTACCCGAACAATAATCTCGAAACGTGACACTACCCGCTGAAAATGCCCCCGCTTTCCCGGAAGACCTCGATCGCCTGAAATACGCCATGAAGGTCTCCGGCCTGGGTATCTGGGAACTTCAACAACCCGGCAATATGGTATCCTGGGACGAACGGTGCCAGGATTTATTCGGCCTGAAAAACCTGGACGTTTTACGGTACGAAGAGGCGATAACATACATTTATGCGGATGATAAACACCTTGTTCATACGACGCTGCTGGCAGCACTGGATCGTCAGCAGGATGGTCGGTATGATGTGCAGTTCCGTACCAATGCGGGCCCCGACGGGCAGGTACGGTGGGTTCGCTTCAGTGGCCAGGCTTTCTTTAATGAAGAAGGTCAGCCTACCCGCGTGAGCGGCATCGCACAGGACATGACCGAGTTGGTGCGTTCCAACCAGTATGCCATGGAAGCCCAAAGCCTGGCTACGGTTGCCCTGGAAGCGTCTCATGCAGGTTCTTTCCGGCTGACGATCGAAAATGACCACCTGGAATATTCGCCGGCTTTTGCAAAAATTATGACGGGTCATGAAAATTCACAAATGCGACGAAGTGATTTCATCGACTTCATACACCCGGATGATCGATTGCAACGTGAGGAAGCGTACCAACGTGCCGGGGGAACCGGTAATTTAAACTACGAAGCGCGAACGATCTGGAAAGACCATAGCGTGCACTGGGTACGCATCAGGGGTACCTTTATCATCAACGCCAGCGAATCCGGACCCCGTATGTTCACCGGTACCGTCCAGGATATTACGGAGGAAAAACACCAGCGACTTCACATCGAAGGCAAGGCGGCCCAAGCCGCTGCCAACGAGTTACGGCTTAGTCACATCGTGGAAATCAGTCCGGACATGATAACCCGCTGGAACAGGAATTTACAACTTGTTTTTGCGAACGTGGCGTTTGAAATCCAAATGGCCAAACCGCTGGCCTCCCTGTTGGGCAAGTCAATGCTGGAGATGAGCCAGCCGGAACGTGTAGCGGTACCGTTTTCACAAAGTCTGCGCGGGGTGCTGGAAACAGCTCAGCCGAGGGATCACCACTCCGAATTTCCCACACCGGCCGGCAATACCTATTTTTATTCGCGACTGGTACCCGAATTGAGTGAGGATGGAGAGGTGCAAAGCATTGTGTCTATCGCCCGCGATGTGTCAGAGATCCGCGCCAGCGAGCAACGGTTCCGCTCCCTGATTGAGCAGTCGCCGGTCGCCACCTGCCTGTTTGTGGGTGCTGATATGCGTGTTGAAGTAGCCAATGAAAGCATGCTGGACTTTTGGGGCAAGAACCGTTCTATTCTCGGTCAGCCACTGGCAGAAGCCGTACCTGAACTACGCGGACAGCCTTTTCTTGACATCCTGCTAGACGTTTTCACATCGGGCGAAACATATTCTGCCAACGCTGCTGAAGCGTTCCTACATGGCGAAAACGGACCCGGCATCTACTATTTTGACTTTACCTACAAACCGCTTCGCAATGCTGCCGGGGATGTGTACGGCATAATGGGTATGGCGGTAGACGTTACCGAACAGGTGATCGCCCGCAAGGCGGTGGAACAGGCAGAAGCAAACCTCCGCGGTGCCATCGAGCTGGCAGAACTCGCGACATGGAACCTGGACCTGTCAGTGAATCGCCTTACCTGCACCGATAGACTTGTTGAATGGTTTGGATTGGACTCCAACGATGAACCGCTTGAGGTGGTGCTAAAAAGTATCCATGACAAAGACAGGGATCGAATTAACAATGCCGTCAACTGGTCCCTCAACCCCGCTTCCCAGGGACTTTATAATGAAGAATATACGGTGGTACATCCAAAGACAGGCCAGGAACGGGTTGTGCACGCACAGGGCAAGACGCGTTTTGATGCAACAGGCAAGGCAGTCGTATTATTAGGGACAGCACAGGACATCACCATACAACGTGAAATGCAGACGGCGCTAGAACAACAGGTGCTGGAACGTACGGAGCAACTCGCGGGCAGCAATGCTGCACTCAAAACCAAAAATGAAGAGCTGGCTGAATCCAATGAGCAACTGAAACATTCTAATGAAGAACTCGCGCAATATGCCTACGTCGCGAGCCATGATCTGCAGGAGCCCCTGCGTAAGATCCGGCTATTCTCCGGTATGCTGATTACCAAAGAATATCTTACGGAAGACATCAAAGTACTTATAGATAAAATTGGGCAGTCCTCAGAAAGGATGTCAATGCTGATCCGCGACCTGCTGGAATTTTCCAAATTGCTCAAATCCGACACGTTGGTTCGTCCGGTTGACCTGCAGGAAGTAACCGTTGCCGTAGCCAATGATTTTGAACTGCTGCTTGAAGAAAAAAAAGCAACCCTGTTAATTGGTAAAATGCCGACATTGCAGGCTGTGGCATTACAAATGAACCAGCTCTTTTATAATTTGCTGGGCAATGCGCTGAAATTTGATAAACCCGGAAGGACGCTTGTCGTGGAGGTGAAAGCAATACCAATCGATCAGGAGGATGTTTCAAAATTTATTTCGAAACCGCTGGCATTTGCCCAGTATTACCACATAACGATCAGGGATAATGGCATCGGGTTTGAGTTAAAATATTCAGAACACATATTTGAAGTGTTCAAACGCCTGCATGGCCGCGATCTGTATCCCGGCTCTGGCATCGGGCTTGCAATATGCCGCAGGATCGTGGTTAACCACAATGGTTTCCTCTTTGCGGAATCGGTGCCTGGTGAAGGTTCTGTCTTTCATTTAATATTACCTGACAAACAAAAAGATTTCGAAGCCACGTTACCCAATGGGTTCCAGTGGAAAAACCCTTAAACCAGCATCATGTCATTGCAAGGCCCAATTATACTCGTTGAAGACGACCCAAATGATGCAGAAGTAATATCTGCCGCAATCGTTGAACTTGGCATCCCGAATGAAATTAAAATCATTGACGGAGCCGAAGCGGCACATGACTACCTGTCATCCACCACGGACCAGCCATACATTATTTTATGCGACATCAGAATGCCCGTAATGGATGGCCTCGCATTCCGCGACGGCATTATGAAAAATGAGTACCTGCGAAAAAAGTCTATTCCCTTTGTATTTTATACCGGCGTCGTTTCACAGGAAATCGTCAACATCGCCTACGACCTGGAAGTACAGGGTTTCTACCAAAAAGCCAGTAGCTTTGAGGGCATTAAAGAACAGTTGCTTTCTATATTCGTATACTGGAAACAGTGCCTGCACCCAAATAGAAAGATAGCATCCCCCCGTTAGAATTTATTCGAATGTCGGAACCGGGCATTGGAAAATAGTCGCCTATTGGTATTTTGTGTGAATATGTTTTTAAACAATATTTATTCACCAAAAAATACGCCTTTGAACATGACTACACCGCATCACCCAGCCGGCAGCCACGTGGAAGCGGCGTGTTGAACCCGTTGCAAAAATTGCGTTCGTGGCGTTAAATGCTTATGGTAACTATAATGACAAGCTACGGGTTTTGAAGACCATCCGGTCCCGACCGCAGCATAAGTTTCGTGAATGTTGCGGTTTCAATCTCCAGATACAGCAATTGATTCAAGAAAAAAAATCGGCCAATGAAAAAATTTCTTAAAGGTACCGGCATGGTACTGCTTGCTTTGGTATCGCTTTCGATCTGTTTCTACGCCTTTATTTATTGGGCCATCGAGAAACGGGTAAACAAAACGTACCAGTTTAGCCGCGAAGAAGTGCAGGTACTCCAGGATCCAGCCACCATCAGCCGGGGCGCACACCTCATTGCGATCCGCGGCTGTACCGATTGCCACGGCAGCAACCTTGGTGGTAAAATTATCGCGGAGGACCCAATGCTCGGTCGGCTGGTGGGTCCCAATCTTACCAGCGGTAAAGGAGGTAAGCTAAAAGATTATTCAACAGCCGATTGGCTAATGGCTTTCCGGCATGGTGTCAACCGCAACGGCAAACCGCTGGTGCTCATGCCCTCTTATGAAACAAACCTGTTTACCAGCCAGGACCTTGGCGCAATCATCGCCTATCTGAAACAAGTGCCGCCGGTAGACAACGAGCCACCCGCCATTAAACTCGGGCCCATTGCACGCACCATGACTTTCTTGGGCAAAATGCCCTTGTTTTCGGTGGAGATGATCGATCATACCAACCCGCTCAACAGTACGGTCGATAGTTCCAACGAGATCGCTACCGGTAAATATATGGGCATTACGTGCAGCGGCTGTCACCGTCCGACGATGAAGGGCGGTCCCGGCCTGACGCCAGACATGTTACCCGTACCCGATATCAGCGGTACCGGTGCTACCGGTCACTGGAGTCTCGCGCAATTTAAAAATGCGTTGCGTACCGGCGTTAAAGCTTCTGGCGCCCAGATGGATCCGGCACAAATGCCGTGGAAAACGACAGCGAACTATACTGATGAAGAGATGAATGCGCTGTATGCCTACTTGAAAACAATGTAATGAAACAGCCGTTATTCCCCCGATACACGTTAAATGGCCTGGACTGAACCGGCCATCATATCCTCCAGGCGATGAACCTGTTGAAAAGTCGGGCGATTAACATAAACACCCGTCTCACTGCCGCTGCGAATGCCGCGGACAAACAAGTATATGACACCACCAAAATGCAATTCGTAGTCGAAGTTTTTCAGCCGGGTATGCAGGTACTTCTTTACGGCAAGCGTATAAATCAGGTATTGCAGGTGATAATTGTTATCGTTCATGGCACGCGCAAGCGAAAGCGGTGAATAGTCGGCGAGCGTATCACCCAGGTAATTGCTTTTCCAGTCGAGGATATAATATTTGTCACCCAGCCCGAAGAAAAGGTCCAGTTTTCCATTCACGATGCCTTCCAGCGGTTTATCCCATGACACCCGCACATCGATGTTGGCATCGCTGAGGTTGTTCAGTGCAGCGGGGTTATACAACGGCACCGGAAAATCAAATTCAAATTCATGGATACGGCGGTCGTAAGCTACTTCCGACAACCGGAACGTATGCCCGTTTACGGTCAGCGGCAGGTTGAACGTTTGCTGTAACATGTCATACAACATCGGTGCAAACTGCGCGGCCCGTCTTGGCAGGTGTTGTTGCAGCGCCTCGTCAATCACCGACATCCATCTGCGATCGTCGGAAAAAGACGCATTTTCAAATACCTGGTGCAACAGATTCCCTGTTTTGCTGCCACGTGTCAATTGGGTAAACATAAACAGGTCGTACGCGCCTGCCTGCACGGCAGCGGGTGGCCTGGAGACGGGTTCAGATTTTTTCGCCAGCATGGTGTAGCTCATTTTTGTCCAGCTGTTGTGTTGCAGTGTAAACCGTACCCCTTCCGGGAGGGCCGGGGGCTTGTAGCCGGTATCAACGCGATAACGGTAGCCTTCTTCCAGCAAGAGTGCATCCCCTGATTTTATCAGCCGTGGATCAGCGCCGTGTAGCGCGGTTAAAAAAGGGGTAAGCGTTGACGGGTGATGCGTAGAATGATTTATAAAACATGCATACACCGCACGTGTAACCGCGACGTATATAAGCCGCCGGTTCTCCTGTTCATTTTGTTCGGTTATCCATTTGCGTTGGTCTTCGTTTACGGTGTCTTTTTCAATGGAAATATAGTCACCGCTTACCGGGTTGCGATAGGTATTTAATATAGCTTTTTTACTTTCAACAAAATCAAGATATGGTGCAATGACAATATTGTATTCGAGTCCTTTACTGCGGTGGATGGTAATGATATTCACCGATTCATCGTCACTTTCAATGCGTTGCTCGTATTCGTCACCCTCCGTTTCCATGCCTTCAATGCCGCGTTTCAGCCAGCTGATCAGCTCGGGCGGTGAAAACTGTTTTTTGTTCTGCACCTTATGCAGCAGTTCAATCAGCTGGAACATGGTGGCAATAACCCGTTCACCGGCTTCCGTATGTGCGTGGAGTAAAACTGTTTTCACGTTGAAGTCAGCAACGAAGTCTATCAGTGCCGTATAAACGCCATCTTCGAGCCAGCGGGTGCGGTAGTTGCGAAAAAGCGCCAGCGTCACCTCATCGTCAAGTTCCAGCAGCTGCCTGGTCTGGTAGCCGGTGAATGGCGAAAGCAGTGCCTTGTTGATGGCCTTGTGCGAAACGTCGGCCATTGCCTGTAAGAGATACAGCAACCAGGTCGCTTCGGGCGATTGCAGCACTTTCGCGTCGTCGATGGTAACCGCCGGTATGCCATAGCGCGCCAGTATCGACTTAACGTCCCTGGCCTGGCGCCGGGTTCGCACCAGGACACCAATATCCGATGGCGAAATCCCGCGGTCTTCATTGTTTTTGCGGATCTTATACCCTGGATCGGACAATAGCCCAGCAACCTGTGCCACAACCGCCTGTAGAATTTCCGGGTTGTTTTTGGAGGAGGTGATTGTCACCGGCACGGCTGGCACACCCTGTATACTTAATACGCCTTTGCCGTTTGGTTTGGGCGATTCCACCTGGTGATAAAGGATCGCTTCTGGGGCATCTCCGAAATAAAAGGTATCGAATGCCGGTTGCGGCTGAAAGAAAACATTCATCGCTTCGATCAGCGGTGCCGACGAACGAAAATTCGTGTTCATCGTATACAATTCGGCCACTTCTTCCTTGGCCTTAAAATAGGTAAAAATGTCCGCCTTGCGAAAAGCGTAAATCGATTGTTTGGGATCGCCAATATAAAACAGCATGGTGTTTTGACCGAATGCCTTTTGAAATATCTCGTATTGCAGCCGATCGGTATCCTGGAACTCATCCACGAAAACAGCTTTATACTTTTTTTGCAACGCAGCCACCAGGGCGGGGCAGTTCCCACCCGTAAATGCGCGGTGGAGATTAACGATCATATCATCAAATGACAGCATGTTGTTGCGCTGCTTGTAAGTATCCATACCGGCTGAAACGGCATTGATCGCCTGGCAATTGATGTCGTTGATGACCTGTTTTGTTTTTAGGGCAATTTGCTCAACCAGGCGGTCGCAATCATCACACCTGGTGATAATCTCGGCAAAAAGTTTTTTTGTATATCCTTTGTCTTTTTTCCCACGGACCCTATTGACCAGTTCCTCCGGGTGATTGAATAAATGCCATTCCGCATTTCTTGAATAATGGTTAGAAGCCGCCTTTGCCCGCAGGTCTGCTTCATTGTGCGTGATAAAATTGTGCATTTCCACCTGCAGCTTTTCTTCCGACGCTTTGATTGCTGACAGTTCAAGGATTATTTTCTGGTGATCCTCCTCACAGTACGTATAATTTTTATCATTTTCGTGGTGAAAGTATTTTTTTCCTTTGAGATGTTCCTGTACCACCTTTTTTATCGGCTCCCGATCCAACCCGGCATCAATTAAATACACCAGCAGTTCTGGCGGAATGATGGTGATATTCTCCCGCCAGAACGCATTGATCTCATCCTGGATAACCGCCCCGGTGTCCTGCATGGTTTCTGCGCCAAAGAGCTGGCTCGTTTCAAAGGCAAATTCTGTAAGGGTCAGCTGGCAGAAACTGTGGATGGTCAATACCGATGTTTCGTCGAGGAAAAGTACTGCATCGCGAAGTGGCTGCTGCACCGCATCTGGAGACGATTTTGCGATATTGTCTGCTACCAGGAAGGTAATTGTCGGGTCGTCGATTCTTTCGCCGAGACTGGCCTTATACGCCTTCCGGATGAATAGACGGATACGTTCTTCCAGCTCTGCTACGGCTGCCTTTGTGAACGTAACCATCAGGATTTCTTTTACCGGCAATTTCTTTTCGATCACCAGCCTCAGCACAAGAATGGCGATTGAATATGTTTTACCCGTGCCGGCGCTCGCTTCGATTAGATTGGTGCCGGCGAGGTTGACGGTCGTGGCGTCGAAATTTTTTAATGCTTTCATTCGATAGAAATTTGACTGCGAAAACGGGAAAAGGGTTTTGTTTTCGTCGTTTTATTTTTTATAGTATTCCGGGAACACCTCCACCAGCGGTGTCAACAACAACGTGGCGGCAGCCTTATAACGTTCAACAATACCCGCTTCGTGGAAAAAACCGGTTCGGTATTCGTTGAGCAGGTATTCGTCGTCACAGGGTATTGTAAAACTATGGATATACTTTTCCACTGCCTTGTCGAACATCACTTCGTCCAGTTCTTCAATGTCAGCCGGTTCAATGATAATTCTGTCAAAATATGGAATGATGGCTTCGTGCCCCTTTTTATACAACTGTAGCAATTCAGCCAGCCTCGTCGTGGCATCCTGTGGAGATAGTGATGCTGCGCGATAAGTGGTTACGTTTTCAGCGGAGATAAAGTACATCTCCAAATCGAAACCGGATGCCACTGACACCAGGTAACGGATGTAGGCGTCGAGCAGGTATTTGTTTTCCTGTTTTGAATACGACACGAATACCAGTTTAGTGCCAAAAACATTACTCATCACACCGGTTATTAAACTATCGCCGACCGCTAAGGATACCGCTTTTTTTTCCTCCGGCAGTCCGCCAACACACGCTTAAAACAAGCCCTTTACTGTCGCGACGGCGGTTTCCATTTTGTCCATGGTTACCGTAGCCATGTTCTTCAGGGGCAGCCCGCCGGTTTTAACCAGCTTTACCGTGAGCGCTGGCACCGCTTCTTCAGGCATTGATAACAACCCGGATTTCAGCGCCCATTTTTGCAGCGCATCCAGGTCGAACAATTCGGTATCGCTTAGCAGGACATCCGCTTCCCGGTAATAAATGTCAAGCA
>JBBSSY010000012.1:0-17574 GCA_038241595.1 Chitinophagales bacterium
ATGACCGTAAATACATCATATTTCGAGGACCTGTTCTTCTCAAAAGGGAAATTAGCCACGGGAAGCGTGAATGAGTATTACAACGAAGTAACAAATGGCGCCATCGATATACAGGGGCAGGTCGTTGGCCCCTACCGCATGCCTAAAACCCTTGCGCAGTACGCCAATGGCCAGTCAGGTACCGGCGCTGCGGTCCCCAATGCCCGAACAATGGCAAAAGATGCTGCACTGGCAGCAAACGCGGCAGTAAATTTTGTAGAATATGACAATGACAAAGATGGTTTCGTAGATGCTTTTATCGTGGTACATGCTGGTCGCGGCGGTGAAGAAACTGGTTCGGGAAATGACATCTGGTCGCACAAATGGGTATTGGAGGGCGGCGCGTATACGGCGGACGCGGCCACTAAAATCTTCGCCTACCTTACGGTCCCGGAAGATTGCAAGTTGGGTGTCTGCGCGCATGAACTGGGTCACCTGCTGTTTGGATTTCCGGATCTGTACGATGCCGATTATAGCAGTGAAGGCATCGGCAACTGGTGCCTTATGGCAGGCGGAAGCTGGAACAATGCGGGCCTTACACCAGCTCACCCCAGCGCCTGGTGCAAGTGCCAGCAGGGGTGGGTAACCGTTGTAAATCAGAAAACGAATCAAACCAACGTTTCCATCGAAGAGGTTAAAACCGGTTTTAAGGTGCACCGGCTTTGGAAGGATGGCGCCGCGGGGAACGAATATTTCCTGCTGGAGAACAGGCAGAAAACATTGTTCGATAAATACCTGCCTGCTGACGGGCTGCTGATCTGGCATATTGATGACGCCGTAGCAACCAATACTTCGGAGGCACACTACAAGGTCGCCCTTGTACAAGCCGATAACAAAAAAGACCTTGAGCTCAATGCCAACCGCGGAGATGGCGGTGATATATATCCGGGTACTACAGGCAACAAGGCGTTTACAAACACCACAAAACCGTCTTCAAAATCATATGCCGGTTCAGCTACCAGAGTGTCGGTTATCAATATCAGTGCGTCTACAGCAGTCATGAAAGCCGACCTTGCCGTGAAGGCGGTGACCAAAGCCACCAAAAAAACAAAGAAAGAGGCCGCCCTGGAAATGGAAGAGGCCCAGGACGCGCTTCCTGCTTACATCAGGACCTTTACAAACGACTCCCTCGAATTGACTTCCCCACCCGCTCAATCCAGGCAGCTGGCAGCGCCTCCACCCACGCCGGTGGCCAACACCAGTGATTTGGAAGAAAGACTCACCAGGCTGGAAGCAATTATACATCAAATGCAACCGGCGGAAAAAGGCTAGCAGTAAACAGGAAAAATTTCAACCAATAATTCCAAGGTATCCCAGGCGGGGGTGCCTTACTTTTGCCAGGTGCGTCATCAATGGATTACGTGATAACATAAGCAATCGTTATGGTAGGAATCATTGAAAACCAGTCGGTGATAGAAGGTTCGGTGGCGAAAATCACCCAGGTTCCGGATGAACAGGGTTACTACCATCTTCAGGTAAAACTTGAACATTCAGCAGCTGTAGGCAGCCTGCCTAATCTCGCCCAGGCAGATGAAGGCACCCTGATTCTCATCAAGGTTTCTCCGCAACAATGGGTGAGTTTATCGGCAGCACGTAAAGGGCTGGTTTCATGCAAGGTGCGAAAGGCATTTGGGCAAGTTTACTTTATGATGGGCAACCGGTGATTATAAGCCTGTTTTGGTCATCTGGTCTCACAGAAAAATAAAACAGGTTACTACGGAGGTTTCGCTGTAAACCACACCTCTGGCGGGATATAATGTATCTTTTCAAATTTCCACAATCTTTTTTGTACTTTTGCCCTCCTGAAAATCACAATTATGGATTCGCTGAAAGCGAAAATAGATCTTCAACAACTTCCTCGTCATATAGCTATAATTATGGATGGAAACGGACGCTGGGCCAAAGAAAAGGGCCAGGATCGTCTATTCGGCCATTTTCATGGCGTGGAGAGTGTTCGCGATATCGTGGAAGGTTGTGCGGAGTTAGGTATCGAATACCTGACCTTGTATGCATTTTCTACCGAGAACTGGGATCGCCCGGCGAATGAAGTAACAGGTTTGATGGAATTGCTTGTCGATACCATCCGCAATGAGGTAGAAACCCTCAATAAAAATAACATCAAACTGCATGTGATCGGTGACATGAATATGTTACCGGATTTCGCCCAGGGTGAAATGAACGAAGCGTTGGCTTTTACCAGTAAAAATACCGGTCTTAACCTGGTTATGGCACTAAGCTATAGCAGCCGGTGGGAGCTGGTAAACGCGGTAAAACTGATTGCTGAAGAAGTAAAAAAGGGAGATCTGCAGCCTGACGCCATCAACCAGGAAACACTGTCTCAATATTTATGTACGAACAACTTTCCTGATCCTGAATTAATGATCAGAACAAGTGGTGAATACCGGATCAGTAATTTCCTGTTGTACCAGTTGGCCTATGCTGAATTATTTTTTACACCCGTACGCTGGCCCGACTTCAGGAAAGAAAACTTGTACGAAGCCATAATTAATTTTCAGAACAGGGAACGACGATTTGGAAAAACCAGCGATCAGATCCAGGAACAGGAATTATCTCCAACCCCTTAAAGCCACGAATCTCACGATTTAACAAAGACTTTTAAATATTCCATTTAATTTGCCAGACGATATGAGGTTCACTATGTGCACTAAGAGTAGTAACCACCATTTTTTGCCTGCCAAGTCAATTCAAACACAAGAAAATAACTAACTGGATGTACAGAAGATTCCCTGGGGTAGTGTTTTTGATTTTTTCTTTAGTAATGACATTTGCAGCACAAGGCCAGCAGGTGGATACGACAAACCCGACATCGGTAGATCCGGAATTATTAGCCATTCCTTCTTCCAAAACGCCCAAAGAATATACCATTGCCGCAATTAATATCACTGGGACCAAACACCTGGATGCGGCATTATTGTCTTCAATTTCAGGAATCGCTGTTGGTGACAAGGTTCAGATTCCCGGTGGTGACAACTTCAGCAAAGCCATCCTCAACCTGTGGAAACAGAACCTGTTTTCCAATGTACAAATTTACTATACTAAATTATCGGGCCGCGACCTTACGATTGAAATTCATGTTCAGGAGAGACCCCGTTTATCGAAGGCTATATACCGGGGTGCAAAGAAATCAGAGGCCGATGACCTGGCCAAAAAAGCCGGATTAGTATCCGGAAGAGTCATCACGGAGAACATGAAGATGATTGCGGTGGAAAATATTGAAAAGTATTACAATGATAAAGGGTTCAAAGGCGTAACCGTTAAGATTAATGAAGAAACCGACCGCAGCCTGGCCAACTCACAAAACCTCATCTTTGTTATTGACAAGGGGAAAAAAGTCCGCATCAACCAGCTCAACTTTTACGGAAATCAACACGTAAGCGAACTGAAACTGAAAAAACAGATGAAAGGCACCAAGGAAATGTCCAAATTTACCTTGTTCCCTTCTGAAGACCAAAGTGCCTACGGCGAGAAGAAGCCGATGACCCTGAAAGAATATATTCACCAGTGGGGATTTTTGACTTTTTCGAAGACAAGAGATTTTCTTGATCCTTACTTCCGCTTTAAACTTTTCTCCTCCGCAAAATTCAACGAAAAGAAATACCTCGAAGACAAGGATAAGATCATAGAATTTTATAACTCGCTAGGTTACCGCGATGCGTCCATCGAAGCCGACACGCAGTACTATACAAAAAAAGGCAACCTGAATGTTGATATAAAAATCAACGAAGGCCGGAAATATTATTTCGGTAACATGTCCTGGAGAGGCAATACAAAATATCCTGATTCACTGCTTAACCTCATTCTTGGCATCAAGAAGGGTGATACCTATAACCTGGAAACACTTAATAAGAAGCTTGGGAAACAAATGACGCAGGAAGGCGGCGACATTAGCGGGTTGTATCAGGATGACGGTTACCTGTTCTTCCGCATTGATCCGGTTGAAACAGCCGTCTACAATGACACCATCGATCACGAGATCAGGATTGTGGAAGGGCCCCAGGCTACCATCAAAAACGTAAATATCAGCGGCAACGAAAAAACGAAAGAATACGTGATCAGGCGTGAGATTCGCACCGTTCCGGGTGAAAAATTCAGCCGCGAAGAACTGATTCGGTCCAACCGTGAAATTGCGAACCTTGGTTACTTTAACCAGGAAAAGATAGGCATTGATCCGGTTCCTAACCAGGAAGATGGTACGGTAGACATTAACTATACCGTGGAAGAAAAGTCTTCTGACCAGCTTGAATTGTCAGCCGGCTGGGGTGGTGGTATCGGCCTGACCGGTACATTGGGCGTTTCGTTCAACAACTTCTCGATCAAAAACATCCTGAATAAGTCTTCGTGGGATCCATTGCCAACAGGTGACGGCCAAAAGCTGAGCGTTCGCGTGCAGAGTAACGGCCGTGCTTTCAGGTCATATAACTTCTCATTTACTGAACCCTGGTTAGGCGGTAAAAAGAGAAACTCGCTGACGGTGAGTTTCTACAGTACCAAATATTCGAATTCATACAATCCATATACCGGAACGTATAGCAAAAAAGCGGGCGATACGGCTTACCTGAAAACGCTGGGTGTTTCAGTCGCCCTGGGCAAACAGCTTAAATGGCCGGATGATTACTTCACCCTGCTGTCGTCTCTGAACCTGACCCAGTATAAATTAAGAAACTATCCAAACCTTTTCCCGGGCCTGAGTAACCTGACAGCTACCAGTATCAGTTTAAAACTTGCCCTTAGCCGGTCGTCCATTAATCAGCCGATCTTCCCGAAGAGCGGATCTAATTTCCTCCTTAGTGTGCAGGCTACACCGCCTTACTCGCTGATTGATCCAACATTCGTATCTTCAGCAAACCCTTATCGCTTCCCTGAGTTCCATAAGTGGCGCGTGAATGGGGAATGGTATGTGCCAATCGGCAAACCAATGGGCGCTGACAAGAGCCGGCAATTTGTGTTGAAAGTAGCTGCCAAATACGGCTTTATGGGCAGGTACAACAGCAACCTGGATTACTCGCCATTCGAACGCTTCCAGGTCGGAGACGCCGGTTTAACAAATAACTTCGGCATTCTCGGGTACGATATCATCGCCCACCGCGGATACCCGGTTTATGACAATTCGGATCCTAAAGTGAACCCAGATCAACAGCAGGCAGCCAAGTTCTTTACGATTTTTAACAAGTATACCATGGAACTCCGTTATCCTTTCAGTACGAACCCGAGCAGTACTATCTTCGGCCTGGCGTTTTTTGAAGCGGCAAACGGCTGGTATGATTACAAGGATTACAACCCGTTCCGTTTAAGAAGAAGCGCTGGTGTTGGTGCGCGTTTCTTCCTGCCGATGTTTGGTTTGTTAGGATTTGATTATGGTATCGGCTTTGATCGCCTTAAACCAGGCGGAAGCCTGAAAGATGCATCCAGGTTTACCTTTATGCTGGGATTTGAACCGGAATAGTCATTAGGGCAAAAAATTTAATTCCGTTCCTTTTTTTGACTTTATAACGCTGGCAGACGCCGGCACAAACTGATTTGACTCATGAAAAAATTATTGCTCATAGCCATTGCCTGTATCGCCATAGTAGGTACCAGTCAGGCACAACGGTATGCCATCGTTGACACCAAATACATTCTTGAAAAGATTCCTGATTACAAACAGGCCCAGGCCAAGCTCGACCAGTTTAGTGCCCAATGGCAGAAAGAGATCGACGATAAACAGGGTGCACTTGATAAGATGTATAAAGATTACGAAGCAGAACAAGTGATGCTGAGTGAAGAACTAAAAAAGAAAAGAGAGGATGAATTGTTTATCCGTGAAAAGGAAGTCCGCGAACTACAACGCAAACGCTTTGGCTTTGAGGGTGACCTCTTCAAGAGAAGACAAGAGCTCGTAAAACCGGTGCAGGATAAAGTATACAATGCCATTCAGAAAATTGCCGCTGCGCGTCTATATGATTTTATTTTGGATAAAAGTGAAGGAATTACCGTTATCTTTGCCGACCCAAAATTGGATAAAAGCGAGGATGTATTAAAAGAGCTGGGTGTTAAATAATTATTAAACAGGAATTACAAGCAACTTCTTCCGCATTATTTTCAACTAACAAACTAACAATTTACTATTACATAATGCATCCACTGGTGTATTATAGGGCAACAAAAAAAACAATCATGAACAACATCAAGAAACTTTTTACAATTGTAGTGGTAGCATCAGGGCTTTTGGCAACATCCGTTCAGGTAAAGGCTCAAATGAAGATTGGCTTTGTGAACACCAGTGAACTCATCCAGGCATTGCCTGAAGCAAAAAAGGCTGACTCCTTGTTTAACCAGTTCCAGGAAGTTTTGAAGAAAAATGGAGAAGATTACCAGGAAGAATTAAATGGACGCGCGAAAAAATTTAACGAAGATTCTACCAAGATGACTGCAGTCAATAAAGAATCTGAAAGAAGAAAATTACAGGATCTCTATACCCGCGTTGTGAATTACAGCCAGGAAGCGCAGCAACAGCTGGAAACAAAACAACAGGAGCTTTTTGCACCCGTTCAAAAAAGGGCGCTGGATATTATCCAGGCTGTTTCAAAAGACAATGGTTATACATACGTTTTTAGTCGGGAAGCCCTACTGGTCGTTCCAACTTCAGACGATTTGCTGCCGTTGATCAAGAAAAAATATAACCTGAAATAATAAAGGATATTCCGGGCACACCGGCCCGATAAAACCTGGATCAGTGATCGTTAAGATCATCGTTCCAGGTTTTTTTGTATCTGGAAATCTTTGGATACCTGTTAACTGTTATTTTTGACTATGCGACCTTCTCAACCGATTGGTGTTTTTGACTCAGGCTATGGCGGGCTTACCATCCTCAAAGAGATCGTTTCTCGTTTGCCTGGTTACGATTACATCTACCTGGGAGATAATGCAAGGTCACCGTACGGCCCGAGATCATTTGAGTCTGTCTACAAATACACACTTGAATGTGTAACCTGGCTTTTTAGCCAGCATTGCCCGCTGGTAATCCTTGCCTGTAATACGGCATCCGCAAAGGCGTTGCGAACGATACAACAAAACGATTTAACCAAAATAAACCCCTTAAACCGCGTTCTTGGCGTTATCCGGCCGACTTCAGAGGTGATCGGAATGTATACCAAAACAGGACAGGTTGGCATCCTGGCAACGTCGGGCACGGTACAATCTGAATCTTACCTGACAGAAATCGAAAAATTCTTTCCCGCGTTGCTTGTTTCACAGGAAGCATGCCCGATGTGGGTACCGCTCGTTGAAAACAACGAATATGACAGCGACGGGGCCGATTATTTTGTGCAGAAACACCTTCATCATATATTTAAGCAATCACCAGGTATTGATACCTTGTTATTAGCCTGTACGCACTACCCGTTATTAAAACGAAAGATTTTACAGTTTCTCCCACCCGGGGTTACCTTGCTTTCACAGGGGAGTATCATCGCGGAAAGCCTGGCAGATTATTTGTCACGCCACCCTGAAATAGAGGAACGTTGCACCAGGACAGGTAGCCAGAACTTCTTCACTACCGACTCTGCAAACGATTTTGATATGGCTGCCAGCATCTTTTATGGCGGTTCAATAACTTCTAATAAACTGACGCTTTAACAATTAATGGTGCTCAAGGTCGTTTATGCCTTGTCGGCACTCGCAGTTTTGACAATGTATTGTTAAAGGTTATTGACTAACTTTAATGACATTGCCAGATTTGCCATGCTGAAAACGTAAACGTTCAATATGTTGAGATCATTCCGTCCCCTGCTGCTGCTGCTTTTTCTTGTCCAGGTTGCATGTCAGAAAGAAGTAAGTATCAATTCACTAAATCCTAACCCAGGACCGGGGATCGGACCAGTAATCCCCCCGGTCATTACCAGTGCGTTGACAATGAAAATTGGCGGTGTTCGGTGGCAGGCTGACAAAAGGGGAGAGGCCACACTGCTGGCAGGCTTCACCAATATCGAAGGCATAAGCAGCGATAAAAAGTTTCTATCGATATTCCTGGACGATACCATTCCAAAGACTTATACTTTATCGCAGACAAGCAAGAGTTACGCAGAATTATCGGACACGACAGACATGAACGGCAAGTCGTATTCCACCGACCAGGGCAACAGTGCCACGGACGCCGGCGGAACCGTTGTGGTCACAGCAATAGATAAAGTCAACAAAACCTTGTCCGGTACATTCCAGTTTAAAATGTTCCGGAGCCTGGATGGTAAACAAAAAGTAATTACCGAAGGGTCATTTACCAAACTACCCTATAAGTCATCTTTACCACCGGCAGCGATCACCGATACTTTCCAGGTAAAAATTGACAATATTGACTGGTCCGGCAAGAGCATCAGCACCGGGCTTACGTCTACCGGCGAACTCTTTATCAGTGCCTCTGAATTAAACGTTTCAAAATCAGTTAATTTTTTTATACCTGCAAACATTGCTGTTGGCACATACAACCTGGAGGGGATGGGCGCTTATATCTCTTTGTACAATCCCGACCTCAACACTTTTTTAATCGCTGAATCAGGAAAGCTCGTTATCCTTGAACACAATTTTACAACAAAAAGGATACGGGGAAATTTCAATTTTAAAGCGGTGGAAACGCCCGGAACAAAAACCGCCTTACTGACACAAGGTTATTTCGCACTTAACCACCAGTAACCGGCAGATGATTTTTCAATTTGTGTTGGATAAAGCCTGCGTTTTCCTTACCTTCGCCGTCCTTTCACAACACAGTGGGTATGGTGACCTGATGTGTCGTACAAATGAACCCGTACGGGTAAATTAAATAAAGAACGGTTTTTAAAAATTAAAATAATGAAACGCACATTTCAACCACATACACGGAGGCGCAAATCCGTTCATGGTTTTCGTAAAAGAATGCAATCAGCAAATGGCCGCAAGGTATTGGCTGCCCGCAGACAGAAAGGTCGCCGGAAATTGACTGTTTCCAGTGAATCATCCTTGAAATAAACCATCATCAAGCACACGATATGTAATAGCTCCGGATTTCTGGGGCTATTTTTGTTTCCGGAAAGGGTCAAAACATTACGTAAATCATCCTGTTATTAAAAAGACGCTAACATTAGATAAATCTGAACGGCTCAAAAGCCGTAAAATTATTGATGGACTTTTCAAGGGGGGGAAATCCTTTGCCGTGTTTCCTTTCCGGGTATATTTCAATGTCGTTCCTGGAGCAGGTCCGGATCTGCAGGCAGGCTTCAGCGCACCGGCGAAAAAGTTTAAAAAGGCAGTAGACCGCAATCGCATCAAACGGTTGATGCGCGAGGTTTACCGCCTTGAAAAAGAGCCAATTAAAAAGATCGCTACAGAGAAAAAAATGGTTATCCACCTGTTTTTTATCTATACCGGCAAGGAAATGCCTTCCTACGAAATTGTTGTTTCTAAAATCATTGTATGTCTAAACCGAATAATCGTTACCTCTCATGAAGCCGATACTTCGCCTGCTTAGTTATCCATTTATTTTCATAATAAAGTTATACCAGTGGATAATTTCCCCCTGGCTTGGACCGAAGTGTCGTTACACCCCAACATGTTCGCACTACAGCATCGAGGCGTTTAAAAAATATGGACTCTTTAAAGGATTCTGGCTGACGCTAAAACGGATCTCCCGTTGTCATCCCTGGGGTTCGCATGGCTATGATCCCGTTCCATGATACTTATAACTTCCGCTGTATAATCAGGTCGTCAAGCGCTTCGCGTTTTTGTTTATTCGTAAAGAATTTGTACGTTTCCGGTCCGTTCCCGGATTTATCAACGTCAACGGTGCCAGGTATACCTTTATATGGGCCAACGATCGTTGATTCCGAATTATCACTGATCTTCTTTAAGGTGCCGGGAAGAATAAAATATGTTTTTGCGGCGTCTGAGGTGTTTTTTCCCAGTAGCAGTTGTTGCGTGCTGTCGATCATCCGGTCTACGTCTTCACCGGTTAAACTGGTCGTTTTACCGCCGCTACCGTATTTCACAATGCCTCCGACGAGCGTATCTGATTTGAAGTTCAGCAAGTAATGCCCTGGCTGATCAATATCAAAAGTTTTATTTTCAGCACCAACCTTTACCGTAAGGGTCTCCTTGCCGCTACCAGTCAGGATAATTTCTTTCTCATTATGTGTTGTTCCCGGTTCAATGGTAATATTTTTTTGGTCGGCAGCGTCTACCGTCAATTTCCCACTAGACATAACGACAACCTTTTTACCTCCGGTTGAAGAACAGGACGCAATCAATGATACAATGAGCAGGGCAATTGGAATTTGGATGATTCGTTTCATGTGTATATTTTAAATGAGGGAAAGGTATAAAAAAAAATCCCGGGTATTTATGCCGGGATATTTAATACGATATCGGAGGAGAAATTATAGCGCCTCTTCGTAGCGTTTACCGGCAACTTCCCAGTTTACAACACTCCAAAATGCGTTAAGGTAATCTGCCCGGCGATTTTGATATTTGAGGTAGTATGAATGTTCCCAAACATCTATTCCCAAGATCGGGGTGCCTTTAACCTCAGCAACATCCATTAGCGGATTATCCTGATTAGGCGTTGACGAAACAACCAGTTTGCCATCCTGTTCGATCAACCAAGCCCAGCCACTACCAAAACGGGTTAACCCGGCCTGGTTCATTTTTTCTTTGAACTGATCAAAAGATCCAAATTCGGCATCTATCGAAGCAGCTAGTTTACCGCTTGGTTTTCCACCACTTGTTGGCGTTAAAGACTCCCATAAAAACGTGTGATTCCAGTGACCACCTCCGTTATTACGAACCGCGGGGCTAATTTTCCCTGCATCCGCTACAAGCTTCTCCAACGATTTGCTTTCATTTTCAGTGCCTGCAACTGCTTTATTTAAATTATCAACATAAGCCTGGTGATGTTTATCGTGATGTATCTGCATAGTCGCCGTATCGAAGTGTGGCTCTAATGCATCGGGTGCATATGGTAATGCAGGAAGTGTAAATGCCATAGATATTTAGTTTATTTTTTATTTAATTGCTTGCGCAACAAATTTACAATGCTTACTAGTAAAAAAGTCATGCCGCTGATTTAAATTAAAAAATAAAAAGCTCGCTTTAAAACACCATTGGGGGACGGGAGTCGGCGTATGTTAACGCTTTGAGCGAAAAAAATCTTTCATCAGCAGACTGCATTCTTCGTGTAAAATACCTGTTTTTAGCGTGGTTTTGGGGTGAAAAGGAGTGACAAAACGTTGCCCGTCTCCAGCCGTAAAGAACCTTTTATACCCGTTTTTTGGATCGTCGGTTCCGTAAACAATTGCCCCAATTTTGCTCCAATAGAGCGCGCCGGCGCACATCAAACAAGGTTCAACTGTGATGTATATACGCGCGTCGGGAAGGTACTTGTTGCCCAGGAAATTAAATGCTGCCGTCAAGGTGATGATTTCAGCGTGGGCGGTCGAATCAGTCAATGTTTCCACCTGGTTAAAACCACGGGCTATAACCTGGTTGTTAAGCACGATGATTGCACCTACCGGAACTTCATCGCCCGCGTAGGCTTTTCGCGCTTCTGCCAGCGCCTGACTCATATATTGCTCATCATCCATTGATTGGTGAATGTACAAAACATCCGAAATGAACGATATTGTTGAACTTTTTTTTAAACCAGCCATTATATATCCTTTGTCAAATACGCATCAAGTTTATGGTTTCTTAACTCGATTTGACTACAAATCGCTTACTAATGACAGTTAAACAACATATATTAAAAGTCCTCTATCCCTTCATCAAAAAACTCGGTAAAATGGCGGCACCTGCAGATGCCATTCGCCAAAATAAGGGAAGCGTGAAACCCGTTCGGTCATTTTACGATCTGTTTGCAGAGGCCAGCAATGGAACCAAGATTGATTTTAAATCGCTGCAGGGGAAAAAAGTAATGCTGGTGAATGTGGCCTCTCAATGTGGGTATACATCGCAATATGAGGAATTGGAAGAACTCTACCGGCACTACAAAGGTGATTTACAAATCATTGCGTTTCCTTCCAACGATTTTAACGGACAGGAGCCCGGCACGGACCAGGAAATCGAAGCGTTTTGCCGTGTGAACTACAACATTGAGTTTCCGTTGGCAAAGAAGGGCGCGGTTATCGGCACTTCGCAACAATTTGTATACCAGTGGCTAACCGAAAAGGAGAGCAATGGCTGGAACGACCAGGCGCCGACATGGAACTTCTGTAAATATTTAATTGATGAAAGAGGTGTTTTAGAGCAATTTTATCCGCCCTACGTTTCGCCGCTTGATCCCCAGGTAACCCGGGCAATAAGCCGGTAGTTCGTAAATTACACTTCGCATTTTTCGTGGTAGTTCTCTAGCACGATCTCGGTTTTATCGAATTCAAATCCTTCATAGGTTCGGATCACAGTATCTAACACGTCATCTATTTCTTCCCGCGTGTTTAGGGTAACAAGTTTATTTCTAAACTCCTTGATATTAGGTAATCCCTTCAGGTAATTGGCGTAATGGCGGCGCATTTCATGGATACCGGTGACCGGGCCTTTCCATTCAAGCGATTTGTACAGGTGTTTTTTACACACCATTACCCGTTCGCTGAGCGTAGGCGGAGGCAGAAACTCACGCGTTTCGAGGAAATGCCTGATTTCGTTGAAGATCCATGGATAGCCAATGGCAGCCCGGCCAATCATTATCCCATCAACTCCGTACCGGTTTTTGTATTCGAGCGCCTTTTCGGGGGAGTCGATATCGCCATTTCCAAAAATGGGTATATTGATGCGTGGGTTGTTCTTGACTTTAGCGATCAGCGTCCAATCGGCCTGGCCTTTATACATCTGAACCCGAGTACGGCCATGAATGCTGAGCGCGGCTACACCAATATCCTGTAGCCGTTCTGCTACATCTTCAATGTTCTTTGTCTGATCATCCCAGCCCAGTCTCGTTTTAACAGTTACCGGCAAGCGGGTACTTTTGATCACGGCCTCGGTGAGCCTGATCATCAGCGGAATATCTTTCAATACACCCGCACCGGCCCCTTTACAAGCCACGTTCTTTACCGGGCAGCCGTAATTAATATCGAGCAGATCCGGGTTAGTTACATCAACGATTCTTGCCGCCATGGCAAGACTGTCCTCATCGCCACCAAAAATCTGGATCCCAACCGGTCTTTCATAGTCGAAAATATCAAGCTTTTGCCGGCTCTTGATGGCATGACGGATGAGACCTTCCGAGGAGATGAATTCAGTGTACATCATATCTGCCCCATTGTCTTTACAAACCGCGCGGAAAGGCGGATCGCTGACATCTTCCATGGGGGCCAGCAACAATGGGAATTCAGGAAGTTGTATATTGCCGATTGTTATCAAATTATAAAAATTGCAGTAGCGTACGACTGGCTACTTTTAAAAAAATGCTGCCTCAAAATTCCCCGGCAGCTTAAAAATTAAATAAATCAGAACCTCAAATTTACTAACTTAATTTTATATCGGGATATCCGTGTCATATGAATACATATCTTAAGTATAGGCCCGCGTGGTTACAGCTGGTTATTTTTGGCAGTTTAACCTTTGGGATTTTTTTGGCGGTCGGCTTCATAGCTGTTTTCCTCATCGCAAAATTTTATCATATCTCCCCGCTTTCTTTCCAGCAAATGGACCTTACAAACAAAGATGTGATTGCGGCGGTAAAGGTTTTACAAGCCGTTTCTTCTGTGGCCATGTTTCTTGTGCCGCCACTCGTTTTTGCCTATCTGTCAGATAGTAAACCGCTTAATTATATTGGTCTGAAAAAACCGGTACCTGTTGTTTTTTTCGCGATCGGGGTAATTATGACCCTGGTGGCGTTCCCGATGGTTGCCTGGCTGAGTGAGCTCAACCAGCACCTTCACCTGCCACCGAGTATGCAGGCCACCGAAAAAGTGCTGCGTGATGCGGAAGTACAAAACAACAACTTGCTGAAAACGCTGCTTGACATGAAATCGCCGGCAGACCTGGTGATCATGTTGCTGATGCTGGCGGTGTTACCCGGCGTAGCCGAAGAACTTTTTTTCCGTGGCGTGCTTCAACGGCTGTTTATCCAGATTACGAAACGACCCTGGGTCGGAATAATTATAACCGCCGTTATATTTTCTGCATTACACGGCCAGTTTCTTGGTTTTATACCGCGTGTGGTACTAGGTATTGTGCTTGGAGCCTTGTTTTGGTTTAGCGGTAGCTTGTGGCCGGGTATATTGGCTCATTTTATTTACAACGGTCTGCAAATCGTCCTCGTTTATTATAACCCCCAGTTCGTCGACAAGGATCCCAATTTCGCAGTGTGGCTAATCACAGGCAGTACGCTTGCCGTCGTCGGACTCATCTGGTGGATGACCCGGATTTCACAGGCAAGCTATGCGGAAGTCTATGATACGGATGATGATTTCCACATTGGACCCCGTGACCAGTTTATTGCCTAAATTGTTTTAACCCTGTTTTATGGCTTTAAATTTCCAGACACTAAAAACCAGGGCACTCACTTCGGCCATTTTTGTGCTGGTGATGATGGCCGGTTTATTGTGGAGCCAATGGAGCTTTTTCATACTCTTTTCCATCATTCACTTTGGCTGCTGGGTCGAGTACCACAAATTGGTGGGCCTTATAGATCCTGGTTATAAACAGATCACGGATTTTCACAAATTTGGCGTTATGCTGGCAGGCTGGTCCATCATGCTTTATTTTACGGACGATACCTACCATATCGGTAGTCTGTACCTCCATTCCATTGGTTGGTGGCTTGGTTTGATTTTCATTTTTGTGCTGCCCATCGTTGAACTGCTGTTTTCCCGTGAACTCGTCCTCAAAAACATCGGCTACTCATTACTTGGTCTGCTGTATATTTCTTTGAGCTGGGGACTAATGATGGATATCCGCAGTGCGGAAGTGACGGCCACAATGCTGACAAAACCTGCTTTTGCGCTGATCCCGCTTTTGTTTATTTTATCAATGTGGGCGAATGATACGATGGCTTACCTCGTTGGTTCCCTGATCGGAAGAACGCCATTTTCAAAAATCTCCCCTAAAAAGACCTGGGAAGGCACCCTTGGGGGAGCCATATTATGTATTACGCTGGTTACCCTCGTTTTTCATTCCTTGCTCTTCTGGAAACATTTGTTGATTATTTCAGCCATTGCTGCTGTAACCGGAACGGCCGGAGACCTGCTGGAAAGCAAACTGAAAAGAATGGCGAACGTAAAAGATAGTGGACACATCATGCCCGGGCATGGCGGTTTCCTCGATCGTTTTGATTCGCTGCTTGTTGCAACGCCCTTCGTCTGGTTGTATGTCCGTATCTTTATTTATCCCTACGCCTGATTCGTCTCTCCAGTCTTGCAGAGCGTTATGAAGATTTGCGTGTTGATTAAAACATTATTTGCCCCTATATTCGTTCACCGTACTTCCTCTACGGGCCTTAATCATGTATAAATATCTTATCGCGGACTATATTCTCGCTTACTCGCTGAGCACAGGTGATTATTTTTCAGCTGAAGAACCTGCTCAGGAATTAATGATGATAGAGAAAGATGTCCGCCTGATATTTGAAGAAATTTTTCAGCGGAATCCCCGATGGTTTACAGTCATTAACTCCGATAGTGTAGGCCGGCAGTACCTCCGGAACAAAGAATACGATGCTCAAATCGTTGCATGGTTGAAGGAGGGAAGGTCAAATGAGCTGTTTAAAGAGGAGAAATTAACGCTGCAAAGGCCTATTGATCACGCCAGTACAAAGAAAAAATTATCAGTTGCTGCAAAGCTGTCCAGGCTGGCTGTTGCCATATTTAAACAGATTATAAGGAAATAAAACGGTGTTGGCGGTGGCATTCCCTTATCCGAAATAAACGCCGATAGCTCAGAGAAAGCTTAGACACGTAAATTTGTTTGTTCATATTTATTCCCTGAACTACAGATGTAAAAACTACACAAAATTTCACTTTCAAAAAGCTTACTATATTTGTTTTTTTGTTATTTAAACTTATTTGGGCAGATTTACATTTATAAAGAATCACTGGTACGGCCGAATAACATATATTTGTAATACATATATGGAAAGCACTATAAAAATTGATTTTTTCCTACTTAAAAAAGCCGCTATAATCTTACGGGCATTAAATCATCCGTTGCGACAAAGAATCTTTCTGTTGCTCGAAGAACGGGGAAAAATGACGGTAAGTGAAATCTATGCGAAACTCTTACTCGAGCAGTCTGTTGCTTCGCAACATTTAGCCATCATGAGACGCGCGGGAATCGTTAAAACTGAAAGAGATAAGAAATTCGTTTATTATCGGTTGCATTTTGAAAGAATATCGCAGATCGACCGGTCGATAAAAGAACTTTTATAAACCTGAATTCCACAATTCTACGCGTCAGCCTTGAAACGGCGATTTAGTTCTACACTCTGTTTACTTTAACAGGCCCAATGTGCTCAGGAAGAGAAAATGATCGCCTGGTGGTCGAGGCATAATTTTAGGTGGGTACGGGTATTAACGCGCTGATTATTTAATTGACAGCAGGCACTCGAAAGTATTGTCTTATAGAAACCCGGGTTTCAATACCAGGGTTTGTTCTGTATTATATTTAAGTTGCATTAATATTCACCTTTTAAAATTATAAATATGAAGCCTGTGATCATTAAGTTAAACCTGGCAGGGACCGTTGTACACGTAAATGCTAACAACATCTTATACTATTACCCAAAACAAACCGACGACGGACTGGTGGTAACTGTTATGTACCTGTCAAAAGATTGGGGCATTGAAATTTCCGAAACGCCGACAGAAATTGATGCGTTGCTGGCTGTATCCGCTTTTTAAAGCGCCTGCATAAAACTTTTAACCGTAAATGAGCCAGTTAATACTATTTTAACTGGCTTTTGGTTTTTTATGATGGACAGTTATCTTGCTTTATAAATATTAGACAGATTAATACACCACGCCATGCCGAATTTGCTGATACTTTATTGTCATTATTAGTATAATTTTGACTGGACTGTGCTTAAATAATTCGTCATCATGAAAAAAAATGTGCTGCGGGAAATCACGCCCCTGACACAAAGTGATTGTTTTACCATTTTTTCGCGAACCAAATCCGAGTTCAATTTTCCATTACACTGTCATGAAGAATTCGAACTAAACTTCATCCAGCACGCCCGGGGTGCTAAAAGAGTGGTAGGCGACCATGTCGAGGAAATCGAAGAATTTGAAATGGTACTGGTAGGTCCAAACCTGCAGCATGCCTGGTTTACGCATAAATGCACCAGCCTTGACATTCATGAGATAACCATCCAGTTTCACAAAGATCTTTTTGATGAAAGATTTCTACGTCGCAACCAGTTAAGTTTCATTCGGTCCCTCATGGAACGTTCATCACGCGGAATTCTTTTCTCTGCGGAAACGACACGTTTGCTTGCGCCGCGCGTGATTGCATTAAACCATAAACGTGGATTTGATTCAGTTCTTGAGCTCATGTCGCTGCTGCATGACCTCTCTACTTCCA
>JBBSSY010000013.1:0-17327 GCA_038241595.1 Chitinophagales bacterium
AACCGGTAATTATCCCTTGCTGACGCTGATCAACTCCTCGCTGGTGACGTTCCGTATGGCGCTGTTCTTTATTATTTCGGGATGTTTTATTGGTGCGACGCTTGCAAAAAAAACATACCCACAATATGTGATTGATCGATTTAAGCTGATCATTTACCCGCTGCTGATCTGGGGTTCGATACAGATTACCCTGCAACTCGTTTTTAGCAACTATACCAATGTGAAAAGAACAGGGTTCGACTACCTCAATTTGCTCATCATGCCCAGGAAAATTGAGCAATTCTGGTACCTGAATACACTGTTTATGGTCGGCGTACTGTATGCATTTTTGAAGAGCGTGCTGAAATTCAAGATGTGGCAGCTAATGCTTTCCGCGGTGTTATTGTATGCTGTCGGAGCCATTTATTACAGCACCAATTTTAATATGAAATATGAATTGCTGTCCTACAGCTTTATCCCCGACCTCCTGCACTATTATATCTTCTTTTTTATCGGCGATGTAATAGCCGGTTTCCTGTTGAATAAGGAGAACACGAAATATCTAACTTCGATCCGACTGCTGGCACCCGTGCTGATCGTTTTCCTGCTCACCCATTACTATTACACCATTACCAATGAGGCACATCACATGACTTACTACGTGGAATTTTATCAGCCGTTGTCTTTCCTGTTCATCGCGTTGAGTGGCTGTGCCCTTACCATCCAGCTGTCTTTTTTTTTACAGAAGTATAACCGGTTTAGATTTTTACGCGTGCTTGGATACCATTCGTTGTACATTTACCTGGTGCATGTGATATTCACCGGTTCAATCCGGGTTTTGATCGCAAAAATCTTCCATATTTATAATATTCCTTTATTACTTTTCGTAAGTGTGCTTTCTGGCGTGATCTTTCCTGTAATAATTTATAATCTGCTGGTAAGAAACGGGATGTGGTGGATGTACAGTCTTAAAAAACCAACGGATGAACCAAATCATCAAACTAAACTGGCGGTCACCTGATCAAGTTGCCCGTCAGCCAGGGCACCGTCAGGATATGGACTATACGTTTATAAAAAATCGCGACTTCATTTTGTTCAGCTCCCAACCCTGGGAAGCAGATTTAGGCAGTAATTTCAAAGACATCGCCCGGGAACTGGCGAAGTTCAACCGGGTTCTTTTTGTAAACCGTGCGCTGGACCGCGTGTCGCTGATCAAGGACAAAGGCAACCCGGAACTGACGGGCCGGCTGGCCAGCGTATCGATGGGAATCAATTCCCTCGAAGAAATTCAACCCGGCTTGTGGATTTTCAATCCGCGGACCATCCTTGAATCCATCAACTGGATCCCGGTACCTGTTATCCACGATATGTTTAACAGGCTTAATAACCGACGTTTGGCAAACCAGATCAATAAAACGACCGCCCAGCTGGGCTTTACCGATGCGATCCTGATCAATGACAATGACTTTATTCGGGGCCGCTACCTGAAGGAAATGGTGACATGCACGACTTATATTTTTTATAAAAGGGATGACATGCTCGGCATCAAATATTTTCAGCGACACGGCCCGCGCCTGCAGGCTGAACTTTTGAAAGAAGCTGATATGGTCGCTACCAATTCTGCTTACCTTGCAGATATCGCCCGGGTGTACAATCAAAATAGTTTTGACATCGGGCAGGGTTGCGACCTGGACATCTTTCATCTTACACAAACCGCGGCGCCCGTAGACATCCTCGATATAAAAAAACCGGTGATTGGATATACCGGTTATATAAGCGCCTGGCGGATTGACGTGGACATGATAAAATACCTGGCTGAACGACTGCCTGCTTGCAATTTTGTGCTGATCGGACCGGTGGATGTATTGTTTCGTACCGATACATTGAAGGAATTCCGAAACATCCATTTTATAAGTAGCAAGCCGCCTTCGGAATTACCGCAGTATATAGATCATTTTGACATTTGCATCAACCCGCAGGTTTTAAACGCCATTACGATTGGAAATTATCCAAGGAAAATCGATGAGTACCTTGCCATGGGCAAACCGGTTGTTGCCACGAAAACCGAAGCGATGGAACTATTCGACGGTCATGTGTGGTTGTGCAATGACAAAGTGATGTTCGCAGAAAGCATACGGGAGATCCTGGCGAACCCCGGCAAGTTTATGTCGCAGCAGGCCCGCGACAAACGGATACAATTTGCCAGAACACATACCTGGGAAAGCAGCATGGGCAGGCTTGGAAATGCGTACCTGCAATTAAAACGGAACGACTTGAAAACAACCGGAAAAAAGGAAACACATGGACTGTCTGCAAAACTACAGCAGACAGCCGCCATTTTATTTGTGGTTGCTTACTTACTATTCGTGTACATTAAATTCATCTTTTATTAGGATGAGTACCCAGCCAAAACTAAACATGTTTTCTTCGTTGGTCGAATCGGTAAAAAATTACTTTTTCGAACGAACCTTCAACAAATTGCTGGGCGTACTTTTCGTCATTGTTTGGGCATTTGCCATTGTGTACGTATCAAGACAGATTAACAGCAACTTATCTGCCCTGCTCTTGCTGGTGCTGACGGGCATCCCGGCTCTTGTGGTCTGCCTTCGGTACCCGGTGCTTGGCTTATATTTCTGTCTGCTTTTTTCCTCGCTGTTCGCGTTTCCCGGCAGGATCTTTAATATCCTTTCACCCGTCGGGATACTGGTAGAAGTATTTACCTACATGTTATGGATTGCCATCATCCGCAAGGCCTCAGTTGAAAAGCCCGACTACCCGACCTTCTGGAAAAATTCCCTCACGATCACCCTGCTGATCGTTTTCTGTTTTTATATACTCGAGGTTGTAAACCCGGCGATGAATAGTAAAATAGGCTGGTTATTTTACGTACGCAAACAGGTCAGTTTCATGCTGTTTTACTTTATTGCATTCGTCCTGTTGGATTCATATCATCGGGTAGTCACGTTTTTAAGATGCTGGGTATTTATTGCGCTGGTGATTGCAGGCTACGGAATCAAACAACAATGGTTTGGCCTGGCTTCCTTTGAACGCATCTGGCTGCATAGTGATCCACTGATTGCGCATTTGTATATCCAGGACGGATTTATCCGCAAGTTTTCCTTTCTCACAGACCCGGCTGCGTTTGGCATAATCTGCACCGTTACGGGCCTGTTCACATTTGTCATGGCTGTACGAATGGCAAAAAGGAATGCGAAAATTACGCTTTATATCCTGACCGGTCTTTTCCTGTTAGCGACTGCATACTCCGGTACACGCACCTGTTTTTTAATGAATTTTGCAGGCATTATCGCCTATGCGGTCTTTACGATTAATGAAAGAAGAACTTTTTATTTGATGATCATCTTTTGTTGCACGGCGCTGGTACTGATGCTGCTGCCGTTGAAGAACAACCCGGTATTATCAAGAGCCAGGACAACATTCCAGGGATTCAACGACGCATCCGCTTCTGTCAGGGAAAATAACCGACACGCCATGCAGCCGTATATCCATGCTCACCCGTTTGGCGGCGGCCTGAACACGAGCAGTTCAGAAGGCCAGCTGTACAATCCAAGACATCCGCTGGCCGGCTTTCCGCCAGACAGTGGTTACATGAAGATCCTGCTGGAACAGGGCTGGATCGGGCTGGCGCTTAACCTGTTTTTATACCTGCTCATGTTAACCAAAGGCATTAAAGGCTTTTACCAGTCGAAAAAACCGATGATCAAAAACATCTTTTTGGCCATCACCGTGAGTCTTTTTGGACTCATCGTAGGCCAATATTCGCAGATCGCGCTCGCGCAATACCCGCTGATCCTGGTGTATTACTCATTACTCGCCATCCTGATCAGGTTGCCGAAATACGACGAGGAAGACAACGTACCGGTAATTTCAAACACGGTACATTAAATACATTTATTTTTCGTTTATCCATTCAAGTGAGATCTTTGCGCTGACTTTACTGTTCCGGACGCCCGGTTCAGCATCGATCCCGTCCTGAAACATTTACAAATGAAGAAGTATACCCCTTTTGTTTTTACAAGCCTATTCTTACTTGCGGTCGTTGGACTGCTGGAGTTTTTCTCGCTCAGAAAAACAGCTGGGGTATTCTGTTATCCCCTCGACGACACGTTTATCCATATGGCTGTGGCCAAGAACCAGGCCCTTCATGGTATCTGGGGTGTCTCCATCAATGAATGGGTATCTACATCTTCCTCTCCTCTTTTCACCGGGATGCTGACGATATTGTATAAATTGTTTGGCCTCAGTGTGTATGCACCATTTATTTTGGGTGTTGCAGGGGCTTTATTAATCGCCGCAGCCATGCAGCTCGAACTAAACCGTCATACCACGCTTTCGAGCCTCCATCAAACACTTTGTATGATTGGCGCGCTTTTCCTCGGCGCCGTTCCTTCATTGGCAGCACTGGGCATGGAGCATACTTTTCAAATTGCTTTTACCCTGTTGTTCGTTTACGGGTATGCCTCCGTGATTGCAGTCAAAGAAGATTCATACCAGCAGATTTTAGTCACAGCATTGTGGGGGGCTTGTATGGTTTTCACCAGGTACGAGAATGCATTCGTTGTAGCCGGAGTGTGCGGGTTGTTGTTTATCCAGGGGCGTTACAAGGCGACGTTTATAATAGGCATTATTAGTGCAATACCTATCCTATTATTTGGCATGTACGCCGTGTCGCAGGGTGGTATGTTTATCCCGAATTCCATCCAGATAAAGGCCCGCGGAACGTGGAAGCAACTGCTGAACGGTGGCGTGGCCATGCTGGAGGCCTCAGCAAGCATCAGCGGCCTGCTGGTGCTGGCCTTATTTGTAATCATCAATAAATTCAGGCAACAACAACTTGACCGATCGTTTCATGTCCTGGCGGTATTTGTAGTCAGCGGTTTGCTGCATTCCGTGTTTGGTGGCTTTGGCTGGTTTTACCGGTACGAAGCCTACCTGATTGTGTTGGCGTCGTTTCAACTGCTGGTCATCTTTTTTGAATGGTATAAACAACGATCACGAACCGTCAACAGGCAATATATTTTATTGGGCATGGTGGCCATTTTGCTCACCTTTAACTTACCACTGCGAGGGTTAAACGCTCTACGCAATTTCGGCAGGTCCACCTACAATATCTACGAGCAACAATACCAGATGGGCCTGTTTGTAAAAAAATATTATGATCACCAGACGATCGCAGCCAACGACATCGGGGCAATCAGTTACCTGGCGGATATACATACCCTTGACCTCTGGGGCCTGGGAAATAATGAGGTTACGATTGCCCGCAAAGGCAACTACTGGAACTCCGAATTTCTACAGTCGCTGGTATTAAAAAACAAAACGCCCATCGCGATTGTGTATGAATCCTGGTTCGACAAAGCGCTGACGGGGAACTGGAAAAAAGTGGGTACGTGGGAGGTATCGTACGCGTTTATGCTAGGTGATACCAAGGTTAGTTTTTACGCCATCGATCCTGCAAACGACGTGGTCATTGCCACCCTAAAAGAAAACCTGCGCCTCTTTAACCGGACACTCCCGGCGGATGTGAAGGCGGAGGTGTTTGAATAGCAATCAGCAATCAGCTGTCAGCAATCAGCTATTAGCAATCAGCAATCAGCTATCAGTAATCAGATGTCAGGAAAATATTTTTGTAGAGTTGATCCATGATTAATATCCATCACACCCAGTTCGTATATTTCTTTCTGGCTGATAGCTGATTGCTGATAGCTGATAGCTGATAGCTGATAGCCAACGGCGAGAGCCGTCATCCTCTGGAACAGTTTTAGCATCTCCTGTTAAAAAACGTTCTATGTACACATTAGGGATCAACGCAGTATTTCATGATTCGGCGGCCTGCATCATGCATAATGGCCGACTGCTGGCGGCGGCGGAAGAAGAACGTTTTACCCAGGTAAAACACGGTAAACGACCCATCCCTTTCACCACATACGAGATCCCGTTTCATGCAATCGACTACTGCCTGAGCGTAGCCGGCATTCATCTCAACCAGGTAAATCATATCGCCTATTCGTTCGATCCTTACCTCGTTATGGACGAAAAATACAAACAGGAACCATTCATTTCATTACCCCTTAAACCGTCAGAACAATCAAAAGGGGAAGAATGGATGTCTGAATGGGATCCCTTGTTTTTTGCATCTATTATCAATGCGCCGGGACAATTAAAAGACGGTTACCCACATCATTTGCAGAAAAGATTCCGGGACGCCGATCTGCACAATACGCGCTGGCATTATGTTGATCATCACCTGGCCCATGCAGCCAGTGCCTTCTTTCCTTCTCCGTTTGAACGCGCCGCGGTAATCACACTTGATGGCCGCGGAGAAAAGGCGACGACCACTTTTAATCTGGGCAATAAGAATGAGCTCACCCGGCTGGCACAAGTCGATCTTCCCAATTCACTGGGATTGTTGTATGAAAACGTGACGACGCACCTCGGCTTTCTTCATTCCTCCGACGAATATAAAGTGATGGCACTCGCATCCTATGGGAAACCGGTGTTTCTTAAAGACTTCCAGGAGATGATCCACGTGGGTGAGCAGGGTCTGTACACCATTACCGACGAGCGGTTCACGGAACGGTTTGGACCCCAGCGCACCCGGGAAGAAGACTTCACGCAGCATCATTTCAACATTGCCCATTCGCTGCAACTGGCGCTCGAACAAAGTGTGCTTGATATCCTTGGAAGGTTTTATGAAGCCAATAAAGAAGCAAACCTCTGTCTTGCTGGCGGAGTTGCCCTGAATTGTGTACTCAACGCACGCATCCGGGATCGCGGCCCGTATAAAAACATCTGGATACAGCCAGCAGCGGGTGATGCAGGAACCGCCCTGGGCGCGGCCATAGCCGTAGAGGTAAAAGAGAACAAGCCAGACCGAAAAATATTTGCAATGAACCATGTGTACTGGGGACCGGAATATTCAGATGCAGCGATCGAAAAATTCTTGAAATGGTCAAAAGTACCTTTTCGAAAACTGGAAAATGTAGCTGAAGAAACCGCGGAATTGCTTGCGGCAGATAAAATCGTTGCCTGGTTCCAGGGTCGTATGGAGTTTGGCCCACGCGCACTGGGCAGTCGATCGATCCTGGCGTCACCCATCAATCCGTCCATGCAGGCGCGCTTAAACGAAGTCAAGGACCGCGAAGATTTCCGGCCGGTAGCACCCGTAGTGCTGGAAGAGGACGCAGCCGAATGGTTTGACGGAGCCAGCTATTCACCCTTTATGCTTTTCGTGTATAACGTAAACCCGGACAAGGCGGACCAGATCCCCGCAGTTCGGCATGTTGATGGCACCGCTCGTATCCAGACCATCAATCGTGATCAGCACGCAGCGTATTATGATCTTATCAAATCGTTTAAAGAAAAAACCGGTGTGCCCGTACTTGTAAATACTTCGTTCAACACCCTGGGCAAACCAATTGTGTGCTCACCGCGCGACGCGGTAGCATGCTTTATGACATCGCCTTTCGACGCTTTGGTTATCGGTTCGTACCTGCTTGAAAAAGAAAATAGCCAGGCACAGCGTCATGCACAGCTTGTTCATGATGCCATCGAGGAAGAAATCGTTATGCCTTCATAAACATCACTACTTTTTAAACCGGTAAATAAACCTGGATGAATGCAAAAATTTCGGTGGTAGTGCCAACTTACCGTCGGCCGCAACTTTTAAGTAAATGTCTGCAAGCATTGTCTGTGCAGGATATAAAACCGTTGACCGTTGAAGTAATCGTTGTTAGCGATGGCCCTGATGCCGCCACAAGAAACGTCGTGGAGCGGTATAAAAACTTTATGCAGGTGATCTACCTGGCGCTGCCGGAAAAAAAAGGCCCGGCTGCGGCGCGTAACCTGGGTTGGCGCCATGGCGGCAGTATACTTGTTGCTTTCACCGATGATGATTGCCTTCCCGCCCGTGATTGGCTGACAACGATTTGTAACGCTTACCAACCCGATGAAACCATCGCTTTTACGGGCAGCGTAAAGGTTCCACTTACTGGCGTACCAACAGATTTTGAAAAAAATACACAGGGACTCGAACGGGCAGATTTTGTAACCGCGAACTGCGCCCTGAGTCGTACTGCCCTGGAACGTGTAGGCGGTTTCGACGAGGACTTCAGCATGGCATGGCGGGAAGACAGCGACCTCGAATTTAAATTATTCCAACAGCAAATACCCATAGTTCGCCTGGACGATGCGATGGTGTTACACCCGGTAAGAACGGCGCCCTGGGGCGTGAGTATGCGTGAACAAAAAAAAGGCATGTTCGACGCGCTGCTGTATAAAAAATTCCCTGCTTTGTTTAAACAGCGCATCCGCCCGGTAAGTCCGTGGAACTATTATTTAATTATATCGCTGTTTACCGCCATGCTGATTGGTTTGTGGTTACATAATAATATCCTGGCACTCATCGGCGGTATCGGCTGGGTTGGCTTGATCATCAAGTTTATCTTAACCAGGCTAACAGGCACTTCCGGGTCACGAATTCATGTGAGCGAAATGATTGTTACGTCATTGGCCATCCCTTTCCTGTCTGTGTATTGGCAATTGTACGGCGCCATCAAATACAAGGTTTTATTTATTTAGCTATGATTTTTTCAACCGAACGAATTGAAAGGATTGCCATTTTCCGGGCGCTGCAACTGGGTGACCTACTTTGTGCAATTCCTGCCATACGGGCGCTGAGGGCACAGTTTCCGCTGGCCCATATAGCCCTGATCGGCCTGCCGTGGGCAGAATCACTGGTAAAGCGATTTCCACAGTATTTTGATTATTTCATTCATTTTCCGGGCTATCCCGGTTTCCCCGAACAGCCGGTGGACCCTGAAGCATTTACAACGTTTCTCGGAGGTGTGCAGGCTGCTAAATTTGACCTTGCCATACAAATTCAAGGCAATGGCACACTGATAAACCCGGTGATAGAACTCTTTGGCGCCACGTATACCGCCGGCTTTTGCGTAACCGGTGATTATTGCCCCGATGAGAAGTTATTTCTGCAATATCCCACCGGCATCCATGAAATTGAACGTCACCTGGCACTTATGAAACACCTCGGCATTCCATCACGAGGTACCCAACTGGAATTCCCGCTGACGTCGGCTGATGAAGCAGCATTCCGGGCACTCGAACTTCCTGTTAAATCCAAAAAATATGTCTGCGTTCATCCTGGTTCCCGCGGAGCCTGGCGCCAGTGGCCACCCGCCTGCTTTGCAGCGTTGGCAGATTACTGCATTGACCAGGGACTGGCCGTAGTTTTAACTGGCACAGAAACGGAACGGCCGATCGTTGACGATGTCGTTAAGCACATGAAAAAAGTACCTGTAATAGCTGCCGGAAAAACCAGTCTCGGGGCGATCGGTGTATTGATCCGGAATGCCTATGCCCTGATCGCAAATTGCACGGGTGTATCTCATATGGCTGCTGCCTTTCAAACTCCCGGAATCGTCATTAGCATGGACGGAGAACCGGAGCGATGGGCACCATTGAATAAATCGTTGCATTTTACCATCAACTGGTTAAAAGAGCCGGATTTTGAACAGGTATTTGAAGAAACGAAAAAGCTATTGTCGCGGTACCGTCCGTAACGGAACTAATTCAGGAATGACATAATTATTGCTCTCCGCGCCCAGAATTGAGCAGGCCGCCAGAATTATTTCTTCCGGTGTTGCCGTTGAACGGCCGGGGTACATCAACCTCTCCTGAACGTAACATATCACTTCGTTTTTACTCTGCAATTCTTTTGCTACATCAAACAACAACACTTTACCCGTTGCCTTCCAGGGGAGGTGCTGCGGGTTAGAAAGCGCATACAATACGATGAGGGGGGTGGATGTTGCCGCGGCAATATGAACAGCTACGGTATTTACAGAAATGATCAGTGCACTATGACGGATCAGCAGCATGAACGCTTCCAGGTCGAACAAACCGGCAACAGAGAATGATTGACCACCCATCTGTTCCTGCAGCCGGTCAGTCAGTGCTTTTTCAGCAGCGGTGCCGGTGAGTAAAATCTGCATACCCTTTTGGCGGAGGAGTACCTTTGCGGCGCTAATCCAGTGAACCTCGGGGTAGGTTCTTTTTTGTTCGCTCACCCCTGGGTGCATGATGATCCATGGCTCACGGGGATCAATACCCGCTTCCTGCATTTTATGCATTACGCCTGTCCACCTGTTTTCATTGATCGACAGTGACAACATATCATTCTCCGCCCGAGCACCCACCTGTAAAACGAGGTCAAGGTCGCGTCTTACCTGGTGTCGAATCAATGTATATGGTTCGGGGTCGGGAATCCAGTTTGTCAGCAGGTTATAGGGGTTTTCCCGGCAATACGCCAGCCTGCGCGGGATTTGAGCCAGGTAGGCCATCATGGCGGCAGGAAGCGGGTTCTGGCTATATACCGTAAAAATGACCGCAGCATCAAACTGCCGGGCCAGGAGCAGATCTACCGTTTGTTGAAAACTGGCATTATCACCGGGTGGCATGCCTTTAACCCAGGGAACATCGAAAACAATTACGTCATCGATGTCCGGCAGAAAATGCGCCATCGGCTTCGCCATGGGAGAAGTGAGCAGCGTTATCTTACCATGAAAGGTTTCTTTCAGCGCGCGGATAGCGGGTGATGACATCAACAGGTCGCCCATATTATCTGTCCGAATACACAGGATGTTTTTACAGTCGGCCCAGTCGGTCAGGTTATTATACAAGGGGGAACAATTGTTTGATGTACGATATAACTGGCAGCCTGCTCAAAATTTTCAGCAGTAAAATCCGGCGTGCGGTCTTCGGTTAACTCCCATACCGTTTCATTGCCGTTGTCTATAAGGATCGATCGGCATCCCGCCCGGTGTCCTGCCTCCACATCATGAAGAATATCTCCGATCATCCACGAACGAGCCAGGTCAATGTCTAAGTCATCAGCAGCCTGGAATATCATGCCCGGTTTCGGTTTCCGGCAGGTGCAGTCCAGCACATAATCAGTAATTACGCCTGTGGGAAAATGAGGACACCAGTAGAAACCATGCAATACCAACCTGTTTTCTTCAAACAATTGACGGATCTTGTTTTGTACGCCAGCGAGATCAGACTCTGGAAAATATCCACGCGCTACCCCCGATTGATTTGAGATTATAATAACCAGGTATCCGTCCGCCTGGATGGATTTCAACCCCTGGATCACGTCATGGTCCAGCTCAATGAGCGCCGGATCCACGTTAAACGGGATATCACGGATCAGCGTGCCATCTTTATCTACAAATACGGCTTTATTTTTCAAAGCATGCATACAATCAGGCGGCTCTTCCTTTTTTTGATTTCGAAGAGGTAACACGTGTTAAAGACTGCCGGAGCAGCATATTCTCGTATAAAGAAGTGGCGGAGTTAGCTACTTTGGCCCACGTAAACAAGGCGTTGACCCTTTTGACCGAATTAAATTTCATGGTTTGCAGCAGTTTATTGTCGCCTAACAAGGTAGTTATTTTAATTGCCAGTGCTTCCGGGTCTTTTGGCGGTACAAGCCAGCCAGTTTTGCCATCTGCCACGCTGTATTTAATACCGCCGACATCGGACCCTATCACCGGTGTACCACAAGCCATGGATTCAAGGGGTGTAATGCCAAAGGGTTCATACCAGGGGGTACTCACAAAAATATCTGCCGCGGAGTAGTAGTATTTTAGCAGCGACCGATCCTTTCTTCCAACAAACGTAATCATCTCGTCCACATCTTCATCTTTGGCAATTTTCTGCAGCCTCGCAACTTCCGGGCATCCTGCCGGGACGGGGTTTTCTGATTCGCCGCCCACTACCAGCAGACGCATGGCAAAGCCGTGTTTTTTAGCCCTGCCGATTGCCTGGATTACATTGTCAACGCCTTTCCTTGGAACCATCCTGCCCAGTTGAAGGATCACATGTTCATCGTCTTGTACGCCGATCATGGCACGCGCCATTGACCGATCAACCGGGTAAAATTCCTGTGGGTTGAAGCCGCAGGGGATAATTGTTATCTTATCTGGTGAAGCATGGTAATATTGAATGAGGTCTTCCCGGTCCTGCGGACATTCAGCAATAAGGTGATCCGCTTTGGCAACAGCGTCGGTTTCTATTTCGAGTCGTTTTGGCGAAAATTTGTCCTGGTCTCCCTGGTGAATCCGGCGAACATGACCCAGCGCATGGAAAGTTATCACAAAGGGAATGTCCAACGCTTCCTTTAACTCACAGGCGACCATAGCGGACATAAAAAAATTAGCATGCACCAACCGGTAATTAAAAGGTTGCTGATCGATAAAAGTCAACATACTGTCCCGGAATTCCGGCATATGCTGCAGAAGTTCCTCCTTTAGTATCGGGTGCATTGGTCCCGCTTTGACATGAACCACACGCACGCCTGGTAACCAGTGGGTTATTTCCTGTAAGCCAGCATGATCCCAACGGGTGAATATATCAACGTCATAGCCCATGGTTGAAACATACCGGGCAAGTTCGGCAACGTATACGTTCTGGCCACCGCTGTCAACGCCTCCCAGGCTGGCCAGGGGGGACGCGTGTTCACTGATAAAAGCAATTCTCTTTTTCATATAATTCGCACATTAAAATATGACATGAGCTTCTTCTTCAGCTTGATAGGATATTTGGCGGGCGGCAATGGCCTGGCGGAATACCCGTTGCCAGTCATCTGCGAAACGCTGTATGTTGAACCGCCTGGTGGCCGTTTTTTTACCCGCTTCGCCAATGCGCGCAGCAAGCGAATGATCGTCCAGTAACATATTCATGGTTCCTATGAGATAAGAAACATCCGCATGGATATAACCGTTTATGCCATTCTCAATGACCGTTGGCAGTTCTGTGGTTGCCATACCGACAACAGGCATACCCGACATCATCGCTTCGCAAACAGCAAGACCGAGACTCGTGTAGCGGATCGGATTAAAAAAGAAGCGATACCGGCTAATAAACTGAGGCAGCTGAGGATGTAACACCTCTCCCAGGCCCAATTCTTCAGATCCCATCCCGATTAAATCGATCGGTACGTGTTTTTGCACTTCCAGGAAAAGATCAAGTCCTAGCAGACGCCCACGGGAGGGTAGGTTATTGATTACCACCAGGCCGCGCGCCAAATCACCGCGATAAGGAACCTCCGGAATCATCACACCATGTTCAATAACCTGTGTCTGCACGCTACCATTGTCCCACATCAGTCGGTTAAAATGTGTAACGTGCACAAATAAAACATCGGGATCGGTCATGATGTGCCGGGTGTCCGTAGGATGCAGCCTTGGTGGATCATGCTCCAGGTACACCCGGGGTAGCTTACGCTGTTCGGGAGTCAGGATTTCGTATTGGTCAACGAGATAGTTGTGATTGGTCTGAAAAAGAATTACATCAAATACAAGGGTTTTCACCGCTTCAGCCGGCACTTCATGCACATTATCTCCAAAGGGAAATGTTTCTCCCCTGCCATAATAGCCCTCAGTCTTCCGGCCATTGACTGGAATGTAAATTTCGAAGTCGCCCTGTGAGAGATAAAACAGGTAGCTTCCGTGAATGTGCCAGGTAAATATCTTTAATCTTTCTTGAAACGCTTTCATGTTGTCATTAAGTGATAACTATTAGAAGCGTCTCAATTATGATACCACCGGATATCAACAAATTGATATAAATACTTTTATGATTATAAGCGTTTTAGTAGAATTTTTTCCTCAAACCGTCTAAGAAGGGATTTACTACGAAAAACTGCTTAGATAATCATTTATCATGGAAAAAATGCAGGCACGGCGGCAAGTTTGGACCGAAGCATAAACGACCCGACAGGTTGAAAAAAAAAGATTTAAATCGAGAACCAGTTTTATTCCACCAGTTTGATACCTGTTTGTGTGAAAATAATTTTTTTCTGTTTATACAGATTGCCCGTTGTCATTTTAAAGGCTTTTTTACTCATGCCAAAGAAAGCATATATGGCTTCCGGGTCTGATTTATCATGATAGGGAAGGTATCCGTTGTTTTCATGCAACAAGCGCATAACCTTGTCCGTTGCATCCTCTACCCGTTTGTAACCGGGCTGCCCAATCACCACATCGATGGCCTGGTCCGTGCGGATTTTTTTGATATAACCTTTTAATTTGTTGCCAATTTTAATATCGCGATATACTTCATTAAAATGCAACAAGCCGGTGTGGAGATGATTGATGATTACGGAATAGCCGATATCTGTTTTGCGGTAAATAATGAGGTCCACCAATTCAAGTTCTTTTACTGTCAGGTTTTCATTACTCAGTTCATACTCTATTTTTTCAGAAGCCGCTACGCGACCCGTTTGTTCATCGATGTAGATTTTCACCAGGTATTCACCGCCTACCCGCATCCCGGAAAGTTGTTTGGACTTGGGAACGAACAGGTCCTTCATCAACCCCCAATCGAGAAAAGCACCTTGCGGGGTTACCGAAATTACTTTGAGCATTACGATATCACCAACGATACCCAATGGTTTTTGCGTGGTTGCGATCAAGCGGTCCTCGCCATCATAATATAAAAACACATCCACTTCATCCCCGATGGCGGCGCCTTCCGGAACAAATCTTTTTGGCAGCAAGATGCCTTCTGCTCCGTCGTCGAGATACATGCCGAAGTCAACCGCACGGATAATTTTTAAGTGGTTGTAATTGCCTACTGTTATCATATTGCGTTAAAGATACGGATTCTCTCAGGTTTCACAGGATGACTGGCAACGTATTGGCAGGGCCTCGTAGCCAGCCAAATTTAAAGCGCCTGAATGTCATCCCAGATCACACGCGACACAGGAATGCCATGTGACCGGTTATAAATCCTGGTCTTCAAGACACGTTGACCGGGAAAGGTGATGGGGTCTCTTTCCGAACCGGGAATCGCGCGTTGATAATCTTCAATAATTTCATGAACCATTGCGGGAATAGATGAAGCATGAGTTAGCCGGGAAGGATCAATACAAATAAAAACCTGGCAGACAGACGTTTCCATTCCATTTCGGGTGATGGTTGCCGTTGGTTGGCCACCGGACAATACAGCCGCAAGGATATCAAGCAGCAGGGCGAGCCCGGCCCCTTTCCAATAACCCATTGGCAACAGTCGCCTGGTGGCGAGAATGTCTGCTGGATCAGTGGTAAACGCTCCGGAGGCGTTATAGCCGCCGGCAACGGGCAACTGCTGCCCTCGAATGTTGAATTGCTCCAGGGCACCGTAGGAAAATTGAGACATGGCCATGTCGAGCACGATCGCCTCGTCCTGGTAAGGCAGCGCCATCACCAGCGGGTTGTTGCCGAGTATAGCATTGATACCACCCCATGCGGGCATATTGGCAATCGTATTGGTCCAGCCAATAAATATACAGCCATGGCTGGCCGCCTTCCACCCATACAGACCTCCCCGCATCCAGTGATTGGTATTTGACAAGGTCACACAACTGATCCCGTTCTCATGAGCCAGGGCCACTGCGCGGTCAGTCATGGCCAGCGCATTGGTAGGGCCCGCCCCCTGGTTGCCGTTCCAGTGTTCCATTGCACCCGACGCAGCTGTTATGGTGGGGTCATTGTCAACAAGCACCAGTTTGTCACGTATATATTGAATAAATCTCGTGAAACGGTTTATGCCATGTGAGTAAACGCCATCAACGCTGTTGTCTGTAAAAACATCCGCCGTCAGCGCCGCTTTGCCCTGGCTCATGCCATGTTTCAGCAAAACTGCTAAAAAGGTGGATCTCATGTCTTCAACGGAAACCCGGATTTCAGAAGGCTGATTATTTTGCTGCATGCGTACTTTTTTTTCGGGCGTGAAAAGTTATTTATTTTCTATCGACCTTCCTTTGGCTGTTGCAATGATTGCTTGTTTCCGGACCAGTATTGTCTTTAAGCGGCAATAAAAACGGTTGATGAATAACCGCCGTCAACTTCTCATGAGTTCGAGATTTTCGGCCCACCGTGCCAGTTGTACCATCATTCCTTCGGCTGCCTTGTTCATACTGTCATCACCGGTAAAGTTTCCTTGTTCGTCCAGGTATTTTGTAAAGAAAGGGATATTCACCGATTCAACGAGCGGCATCATGTTCAGTGCAGTGACCACCTGCTTCAACGCCTGTACTGCGCGCGTACCCGCGGCCACACCACCGTAACTTACAAACGCTACCGGTTTATAGTTCCACTCGTTATACAGGTAGTCCAACGCATTTTTCAACGGTGCCGGGTAACCGTAGTTATATTCGGAAGTAACAATAATGATGGCATCTGCTGCGGCGATCCGCTGGCTCCATACCCTGGTATGGTCATGTTGGTATTGCTGAATCCTCGGATGGTTGGGTTCATCCATCATCGGCAGGTTTACTTCGGCGAGGTCGACCAGGTCTACATTAAAAGTGCCCTTCTTGCTTGCCAGGTCATAGATCCATTTTCCAACTGCCGGGCCTTTCCTGCCGGGACGTGTGCTTGCGATTATAATTTTCAGTTCCAACATGATTATCTTTTTAGTAAAGGGATAGTAACAGGTGGCCAGGGAGAACCTGTTACGTGCTAACCGGCGATGATGCCAGCCAGGAAACTTTGAATAAAATCCTGCAACACCTTTTTGTTTAGGTCATTGCGGGTATTTCCTTTCTCCATCATATTGATGGAGACGGTGCCATGTAGCATCGACCAGAACATGTGTAATTTGATATAGGGATCGGCTGCCGGGTTGTTACCGCTTGCCACAAGGCGTCTTATTACATCCAAAATGAGGTTGCTGAACATGTTGATTTCGTCGATCCGTTTAACCGTTTCACAACTGGGCATGCCCAAACCATACATAAGCTGGTAGTACTCTTTTTGGTCAAACGCGAAATGCCAATAGGCGTAGGCCATCGCCTCAATCTGTGTGGCAGGATCCGCTGTGGTATTTCTTGCTGTTTCCAATTTCTCGCTCAAAAGCCGAAAACCCCGCCTGGTAAATTCGAGCAGGATGGCTTCTTTATTTTCAAAATGATCGTAAATAACCGGTGCGCTGTATTCGATGGCTTCCGCAATCTTGCGAATGGAGAGCGCCTGCCATCCATCCTCTTCAACGAGGTGCCATGCTGCTTCCAGGACAGATGCCCGCACGCCTTCCTTTTGTCTTAACTTTCTTTCTGCTATTCCCATTCCGTTGTATATTTTATAACACCGTTAGCAAATGTAACGAAAAGCCGGGTAGTCTGCAGCGTCCACCGATTGCTCCATGAAATTCGTCCATCGTGAAATTCACAATAGCAATCGACCATGCAGTCGAAGCGTCCGTAAAGCGATAATCACCAGTCGCGGTAAAATAAACACATTACATAAAACCGGATATACCATTAAGCG
>JBBSSY010000014.1:0-16100 GCA_038241595.1 Chitinophagales bacterium
ACAATCCAATAAAAAAGGCCGGAGATTCTCCGGCCTTTTTTATATTCCTCTGATGGCTGACGGCTGACAGCTGAAAGCCATGATCTTTAGCTCATTAATTTCTGCTATTCAATTTTCCCAATAACCGCAGGATTTCCAGGTACAGCCAAACGATGGTCATGATGAGGCCGAATGCGCCATACCACTCCATATATTTTGGGGCGCCCATGGCAACACCCTGTTCTATAAGATCAAAATCAAGTATAAGCTTAAGGGCTGCGACAGCCACCACAAACAGTGAAAAACCGATGCCGAGCAAGCTGCCTTCGTGCAGGAATGCAATATCGATGTTAAAGAACCGAAGTCCCATAGCGATCAGGTAAAATATGGCAATACCACCAATGGCTGTCACCATCACCGAACGAAAGCGTTCCGTTGCCCTAATTACCTTAAACCGGTACAAGAAGAACATCGCGATTACCACTCCAAAAGTTAACCCTACTGCCTGCATGACGATGCCGGGAGCAGATTTATCAAATGCATGGCTGAAATAAACAGAAATACCGCCCATGGCCACACCTTGCAGCAATGAATAGATAGGAGCCAAAAATCCGGACCACATTGGTTTGAACGTAGTTACCAGGGCAACGCCAAATCCACCGAGCGCGCCGATCCATATCCATGATGTTATGTCCTTGCCTTGTTCAGCAGCACTCCAGGTAAAAGAGGCCGCAGCGATGACCAACAGTCCGAGCAGGAGGAATTTGTTGAGCGTTCCTCTTTCCGTCATTACTTCAGACTCATTTAGAACAAGACTTTTTTGGAAAGATTTTTCATTCAAAGCAGGATTGCCTGCGTTAAAAAGTGCCATAATTATTAGTTTATAATCAGCGAAATTAATACAATAGCGCTGATATGGTTCGTTAAATTTCGTAAGAGATTATGCCTGTCTTCTCTTGATTTGTTGCCCATTTGCTTTTCGGTGTTATGCGTTGTCAATCGGCGGTGGCGGCGAAGGCGGTGGCGGTTGGTTATTGTCTCCATCGCGCGGCGGTCTTCCTTCTCGCGGCGGCCGATCACCCGGCTGGCTGTTTCGTGGTTGCCCACCGCGTTGGGGCCCATTTCTTGGCGGCTGCGCATTTCGAGGGGGTTGCCCGTTCCTGGGCGGTTGCCCATTTCGTGGTGGCTGCCCGTTTCTTGGCGGCTGACTCTGACGAGGTTCTCTTGCATCCGGGCGATTTTCACGACCACCGTTATTCGATTGCCTGGGTTCGCCCCCGCGAGGTTCGCGCTGGTCCGGACGTTGATCTGGGCGCTGCTCCCGGCTGTCAGGTCGTTGCTCCCGATTTTCGGGTCGTCCATCGCGTGGCGGACGCGCCCCTTGTTGTGGTGGACGCTGTTCTCTCGGTCCGGTCTCGCGCTGGTTTCTCTTTTTTCGATCATTTTTATCGAGGCTGCGCAGGCTGATTTGCCCTACAACATCCACGAAATCCGGTTCTACTTCCTTTGGTTTGCCGGTAGTCACTTCTACCGGTTCCAGTTCTTCCGGAATTACACCCTGTGCATTCAACTTCTTGATCGTTTTTACACGTTCAATGGTTAACGGGTAATGTTTGCTGCTTTCCTGTAATACATACCACATTAAATTTTTGAAAATATCTTTTTTGATCAGGATCGCCGTACCTCTGGCTACCTGGATGGTATCCGCATTTTCAGGGAAATGCTGGAGCGCGTCCAGGTACGTGTCCAGTTCATAATTCAGGCAGCATTTCAGGCGCCCGCACTGACCGCTTAATTTTGTCTGGTTAATGGAAAGATTCTGATAACGGGCCGCCGTGGTATTAACGCTTTTGAATTCGGTTAGCCAGGTGCTGCAGCAAAGTTCCCTGCCGCAGCTCCCAATGCCACCCACTTTGCCAGCTTCCTGGCGGGCGCCGATCTGCCGCATTTCTACCTTCACTTTAAATTCACCAGCAAGTATTTTGATCAGTTCGCGAAAATCTACGCGGTCGTCGGCAATGTAAAAGAAGGTGGCCTTCCGGCCATCGGCCTGGAATTCAACTTCCGACATCTTCATATCCAGTTTTAACTGGCGGGTTATGGCACGGGCACGGATGCACGCGTTTTTTTCGCGCGCCTTGTTCTGTTCCATCACCTCTTTGTCTTTATCAGTCGAACGACGCAGCACACGTTTCATCTCTGAACTGAATTCGTCGACACCCTTTTTTTTCATTTGCAGGCGTACCATCTCGCCGGTCAATGATACCTCTCCCACGTCAAAACCACTCACGCCTTCGATCGTTACACATTCTCCTTTTTCAAAATATTGCAGGGTATTGTTGCGATAAAAATCCTTTCGGCTTCCATTATTAAAAGACATTTCAATCACCTTGCACGATGTTTCCAAATCTGCGATTGGAAGATTCAACAGCCAATCATGCACGTTCAGGCGATTACATCCGCCGGTGCTACATCCCCCGTTACTTTTACACCCGTTTGGTGTACCGGTGCCACAACTGCTACATCCCATATGGTAAATAAACTTTAAATGTTAAGAATAAAAATTACAGGCACGGATGCCAATGCTCACTGTTTACGCGTATCCGTGTTTCAAGACCTTGTTACAAATATAACGTTAAATAGCTGATACTGTAGCAAGTCGGTTAACGAGCGCGACCTATGACCAGGGCCATTGACCGGGTCTTTATCCCTCGGAAAAGGTGTTCTGTAAAGCCGGTTAGCGATAAGGGATGGCAGTGCAGGGAACACAGGCGTTCGGCGATTACCAGGAAGAGATGAGTACGTTGTCGCGGACCAGGTGGTACATTTTTATACTGAGTGCATGAAAAAGCATCTTGGAATTGGCATTACGTTCAATAAAATAGCTGGCTTTGTCAAGTTCTTCCACGATGATCTGTTGCTGTGCAATGCCTGCGAGTTTGTTCAGGCGTTGTGCAAAATCCAACTCTTTCTCCCCGAGCTGCAGCGAATCATTATCGCCCATAATCCGTAACCTGATACTTTGAGCAAGCAGGTGGGTAAAATACCGTAAAAACTGCTTTTGCTTTTCACGGCCGAGTTTACTCATCTCGTCGATCCATTTCACCTGGGCCACCGGTCCGCTTTTGAGGATCGCATTGAGCCATTCGCGCAGCAAATCCTGCCAGTCTTCCTCGGCGTGTTGCATCAGCTGCAGCGCCTCGCGGTAATTGCCCTCGCTGATACCGGCTATCTGTGCAGCCGCGCCGGGTGCCATTTTGCAACGGGTGATCAGCGCGTCCTCGATGTCAGCCGGTGGCAGGGACGGAATTTTCACCAGCTGGCACCTCGACAGTATCGTGGGTAGCACCAGCGACTCGTTTTCCGCCACAAAAATGAACAAGGTATTGGGAGGTGGTTCCTCGATCATCTTCAGCAATTTATTCCCCTCTTTACCGAGGTATTCCGGCATCCACATCACGAGGATCTTATACTCACTTTCGAAACTTTTGAGCGTCAGCTTCCGCAGGATGTCACCGCACTCCTCTACATTGATATTTCCCTGTTTATTTTCTGCGCCAAGAAATTGCAGCCAGTCATAGGCATTGCCGTAGGGGTATAATTTTACAAACTCGCGCCACTGGGTACTAAAATCAGTACTCTTTGGTTTTTCGCCGGTTTTCTTAAGTATCACCGGGAAAGAGAAATGGATGTCAGGGTGAACATATTGCTGTGCCTTCACGCATGCGGGGCATACACCGCATGAATCCATCTGTGGCACCGGGTCGTTGAAGTGCGGCAAGCTAGCGACGGGTACAGCTTCTTCACCAAATATCGAGGCGCCGAGCGCGGCGGTATGTTTTCCATTTACCTTTTCACACACCACGTACTGGCTGAATGCCAGCGCCAGCGGCAATGCACCACTGCCTTCTTTACCCAGGAACAGGAGTGCATGGCTCAACCGGTTGTGCTGAACCATTTCAACCAGGTGGCGGTGCGAATACTGCTGTCCAATAATATCTTTGAATTGCATGAGGGCAACGAAGGTAAGATTTGAAAATAAAAAAAGCGATGATCAGATCATCGCTTTAACATTCGGTTTTTCAATAATATTTTAATTGAGGTACTTAGTGACTTCTTCACTTGTAGGCAACACTTTGCTTGGGAACACGGCCACCAGTTTACCCTTTTCATCAATCAGGAATTTGGTAAAATTCCATTTTATCGGATCTTCTACACCCATTTTCACTGCTTCGTCTGTCAAATATTTAAACAATGGGCTGATATCATCCCCTTTTACAGAAACTTTTTCGGACATCGGAAAAGTTACGCCATATTTTTCTGTGCAAAATTCCTGGATCTCGGCATTGGTGCCCGGATCCTGTTGTTTGAAGTTGTTGGCCGGAAAACCAATCACCACCAACTTACCTTTGTACTGATCGTATAATTTCTGCAGATCGGCATACTGTGGCGTATAGCCGCATTTGGAGGCGGTATTAACGATCAGGATCTTTTTGCCTTTGTACTTGGCCAGCTCTATGGGTTTACCATCAAGCCCGGATACCTTGAAATCGTAAATAGAAACTGCTGCCAAGAACAGAAAAGAAAGAAGTGTAAGACGTAACATTAAAGTTGATTTAGAATGATGAATGAATATGTAAACAGCCGGGCGGGGGAAATAGTTTGTTTTTAGTGCATATCGGCGTATTAATAAAGTTACAGATTTAAGTGACATCCCCGTTGATCATTGTTTTTCATATGCCCCGAGGTCGGGCAGGTTTACCGCTCTGGGTCGTCCGTCGAGGTCAATCAGCAGCCCGGTGCTCACCCCTTTGTCTATTACAGGCGATCCGCTTTTCAAGCGGAAATTGAAAAAGTTCTTCTGGGTGTTCACGCTGTCGAATGCAGGTGATTGTCCGTTAATCACTGCCGACGCCGTTACGTTGGCTGGCGCGGTTTTTACTTTCCACAGGCTATTGCTGATGTTTACGGCAAAGACAGTATTGCCTTGTTTTGAACTGACTACTTCATCTTCCAGCGCGCCGCCTTCGCCCCAAAAAATACAGTTGCGAAAATTAGCCGTCAGGTCTGCGGTCAGTACCGTATTGTCCTGTTTAGTGTTGTTACTCAAAAATAGCACGGGTTCCTTGTGCGTCTGGTAGATCCCGGAATAACTCACCACGGTGCATTGGTCGAACTGGTAGTTGCCGCCATAAGCCAGTTGTATATTCTTGCCGCAATTGCTGATCAGGCAGTTGCTTGCTTTCACCGAAGACTCAAGCGCCAGGATTCCCGCATCATACGCGTTATCAATGATGCATTGATTGAGTGTAACTTTTGCTTCTGCCGTTGATGAAGGTTTTTCCGTGACCACTGCCTGGTAAGCATTCTGTATCACGGCATAGTTCAACACACTTGATTTGCTGGAGCCACGGAAATATATGCCCGGCCAGCCGGCAGGCAGGTCGCGATACGTATTATCGAGGCGGTCTGACCTGAAGTAAACCCGGGTGCTGTCGTATTTTTCGCCATTGACAAGCAGGGTGCCATCCACGATCATCGGCGCATCGGCATGCAGGTAAATCCTGGAGCCTTTTTGGATGGTAAGCACTGCATTGGTATCGATCAAAACGCCACCGAGAATCACATAGGGCAGTCCGGCCGTCCAGGTTACTCTGCCGGTAATAAGCCGCGAACGCAGGAAGTTGGCGTTCTGTCCCCAACTTTCCAGTTGCACAAATTTTTTATTGTTGTTGTAAGTGATTTCAATGCTGTCCTGGATCACGAATGGCAGGTTACCCGCTCCCTGGTTGATCATTACGGAAACAAAAACATAGATGCTGTCGTTGGCCTCAATGTCTATATCCCGCACTTCGGGTCCTATGGTTCCGTTGACATTTATTTTGAACGAGGAGGCGGTCCCGCCCTTTAGCATAATATTACGAAGGTGTAATTTCTGATCGTTTTCATTGAAGATCTTGAACGACTGCGTGATGGAGCCGACCGTTGTAAATACCGTATCGAAGCGCACGGTATCTGCGGAAAATTCAAGCCGCGCATCCTGGCTGGTGATGTAGTTGTCTTTTTTACAGCATACCAATGCGACGTTAAGAACAAGTAGAGCAATGTAAGCGGTTAATTTCATGAGGTTGTTAGAAACTTTGATGATTGCTGCAAACAATTTTGCCGGTTACTTAACCGTGTAAGCAAGTGTAAAAATACTAACACGGGTATTCGCTGTATTTAATAATTCCAGACCGCAGGCCTCCAGTGTTGCGCCGGTTGTAATCACGTCGTCTACCAGCATCACATGCTTGTCGCGGATAGCCGCTTCGTTTGTCACAGCAAATTTACCTTCCATGTTTTGCCAGCGCTCGATCCGGTTTTTCCGGGTTTGGGTTTCGGTACTCCTGACGCGGCAAACTACATCTTTTAATACCGGGATGCCGAGCACCTGCGACATGCCTTCGCACAGCACGGTTGCCTGGTTGTAGCCGCGTTTCTTTTCCCTTGATTCAAACAACGGCAATGGTACCAGCACATCGGGCAGCATAAAACGATCAGTTTCCCCTAACGCCTTTGCCATCAGCCGCCCCATAAAATAACCAACCTCTTTGTTGCCTTTATATTTTAACTGGTGCAATGCCGATTGAATGATCGAGTCTTTGGTGAAATAGCAAAAGCTGGCCGCCGCGATTACCGGCAGTCGACCGTGGTATATTTTTTCAACCGGGTTATTGCCATATAGATGAAAGTTTGTGACTGGCAGGTTGTCAAGGCATTGCACACAGAGCACCGCTTTCGGCCCGATGATATCTGTACCGCAGCCGGCGCACAGGTGCGGGAAGAACAGGTGCGCAAAATCTTTGACAATTCCAGGTAAGTGCATCATATGAATGAATAAAAGCCGGCTTATGAAAAAAGCAATTGGTATACCTCTTCTACTTTGCCGACAGGTATCACCTGGATGTTGAAGTTCTGCTTCGCCCAACCTTTCTGGTTATGTTTTGAAACAATGATCTTTTCAAATCCCAGTTTTTCTGCCTCGGCAATTCGTTGTTCGATCCGGTTCACCGCCCGTATTTCACCACTCAATCCTACTTCTCCTGTAAAACAATAATGCATCGGCAGGGTAGTGTCTTCAAACGAACTCAGCAACGCACATAATACCGCCAGGTCAGTGGATGGGTCCTCAATCTTCAATCCCCCCGCGATATTAAGAAATACATCTTTCACGCCGAAGTGGAAACCACCCCTTTTTTCAAGCACTGCCAATAACAATTGCAGGCGCCTCGTATCAAATCCACTAACGGTTCGTTGCGGGGTTCCATAAACGGATTGTGTAACCAGCGCCTGTACTTCTATGAGTAAGGGCCGTAGTCCTTCTATGGTTGCTGCGATGGCGATACCACTCAGCTGCTCATCTTTCTGAGTGATCAGAATCTCGCTGGGATTGATAACCGGTTTCATGCCTTCACCACTCATTTCATAAATGCCCAGTTCAGCAGTACTGCCGAACCTGTTCTTCAGCGTTCGCAGGATGCGGTATGCGTAATGACGGTCGCCTTCAAACTGCAGCACCGTATCTACCATATGCTCCAGTATTTTCGGACCGGCAATGGTGCCATCTTTCGTGATATGACCGATCAGGAAGACAGGCGTATTCGTTTCCTTGGCGAAGCGCTGAAATTCAGCGGCGCACTCGCGGATCTGCGACACGCTACCCGGCGAAGATTCAATAAAAGGGGTATGCAGCGTTTGTATCGAATCGATAATAACCAGCTGTGGCCGTAATTTTTTTATCTCCTGGAAAATTACCTGCGTGGATGTTTCTGTAAGCAGGTAGAAATTTTCATTCTCGATCTTCAGGCGATCCGCGCGCATCTTTATTTGTTGCTCGCTTTCTTCCCCACTGATGTATAACGTCCGGGTGTTTTTTAACTGCAGTCCGTTTTGTAAAAACAGCGTCGACTTGCCAATGCCGGGTTCGCCCGCCACCAGCACAATACTGCCGGGCACAATGCCGCCACCGAGCGCGCGGTTTAACTCGCTGTCGCAACCAAGCAGTCTTACTTCTTCGCTGCTGGTGACTTCGTTGAGCAGGATCGTTTTGTTTGATCTCTTTTCATTGTAGGTATTCCAGTTATTTTCCTTTCCATTCTCCTCTTTTTTTGTCAACTCTTCCACGAATGTGTTCCACTGACTACAAGAGGGACATTTTCCTAACCACTTCGCACTTTCGTAGCCGCAATTCTGGCAAAAAAAAGCGGTTTTCACTTTGCTCATAAATTAAAGGTAGAAGGTTTACTGCAAAAAAAAGATTGTGAATCATTCTACCGGAACCGATGCTGATTTTTATCAACCATATCCGTAAAAAAGAAATTTACCGTGAAGCGTAGTAGGTGAAAAAAATAATTGATCTGGAGACGCAGCCATGCCTGAAAAAGTAAAAATCAGGTGTCAAGTAAGCTTCATACAAAGTAAAAAGGCCAATCTTTCGATTGACCTCTTACTTACTAACCCATTAAATTCTTCCACTAAATTACAAATAAGTGCCACATAACAAAATTATTTTTTTCCGGTGTGAATAACTTTTCAGTTGCCCGCCCCCGTAGTTGGCCTTACTTACTTAATTGCAAATCAATAAATTACGATTTCGTAAAAAACTTTTTTTAAGGTAAACTTGGCAGGAATTTTCTTCAGTTTGATTTTGGCCTGACAAAAAGTCAATACGTGCCGCGGCACATTTAGGGTCTTAAGTGGGCTGTAGCCAGGATTGAGTCATTCAGGTTGAAATAGTCTACGTGGAAGGTGCATGCGCCTTTAAAATGCGAAATACATCCCGGAAATGTAGCCGTGTTAAAGTTTAATCTCTTCATCCCGGTCGTCAAAGAAGTGAAACTCTGTCAAATGGTAGCCCGTATTTTCCTTGATTCGGATGCGCTGTTTATATTTCCAGCGCCATTTTAAGCGACGGGAGAACCATCCTTTTGTCAGGTAAGCATGGAGAATTGGGTTCACCACAAGCGTGAGATCACTGTGTTTGTGCGTAATCAGGTAGTTTAGGTTCTTATCTATCTCATCTTCAAGCACCAGGGTAGATGAAATTTTACCCGTACCGCCGCAGCTTGGACATACCTCGGTGGTATTGATGGTAATTTCAGGTTTCATCCGCTGCCGGGTAATCTGCATCAGTCCAAACTTTGAAATCGGCAGCACCGCATGTTTAGCCCGGTCGGGCCGCATGAATTCTTCCATCGCTTCCATCAGCCTGCGTTTGTTATCAGGCAATTTCATGTCGATGAAATCAACGACAATAATGCCGCCGAGGTCACGAAGCCTGAGTTGCCGCGAAATCTCGTCCGCTGCTTCCAGGTTTGTTTCAAGGGCATTTTGTTCCTGGTTATTACTGACGCTTTTGTAGCCGCTGTTGACGTCTATTACATGAAGCGCTTCGGTGTGTTCTATGATCAGGTACGCACCACTGGGAAGGTTAACCGTTTTTCCAAAAGCCGCTTTTACCTGTTTGGTAATGCCGAACTGGTCAAAAATTGGCGAGCCATTCTGGTGAAAAGATACGATATCCGCCTTTTCCGGCGCGATGCGCTGGATATAGTTCTTCGCATCATTGAAGATATTACGGTCATTGGAAACGATGCGGTTAAAATCTTCATTGAGCAGGTCGCGCAGGATACTCGTAGTTTTTGTTTGCTCGCTCAGTATCTTGGCGGGTGCCACGGCTCCTTTAAGATTCTTCTGGATGATCTGCCAGGTTTGCACAAGTGCATCCAGGTCTTCCTGCAGCTCTCCAGCGTTTTTGCCTTCTGCCGCAGTCCGAACGATCACGCCAAAGTTTTTTGCTTTGATGGCTTCGATGATCTTCTGCAAACGTTTTCTTTCTTCAGAAGAATGAATCTTCCTGGAAACTGCTACGATGTCGTTAAAAGGTGTGATGACTACAAAACGGCCGGGTAATGAAATTTCGCAACTTAGGCGCGGACCTTTCGCAGCGATAGGCTCTTTCAGGATCTGTACCAGTATATTCGGCTTGCCACCGAGTACTTCATTGATCTTTCCAGTTTTGATAATTTCTGGTTCCACGTCAAACTTGCCAAAATTAAAAGGCTGGGCGCCATTGTCGTTGATAGCAATCTGAGTAAACTTCAGCAATGATTTTGCGTACGGACTTAGGTCAGTGTAGTGAAGGAAGGCGTCTTTTTCAAAACCCACGTCTACAAATGCAGCATTCAGACCGGGAATCAGTTTTTTGACTTTTCCCAGGTATAAATCACCCACGGCGAAACTGGCATCTGTTTTTTCGTTGTGAAGTTCTACCAGTTTTTTATTTTCCAGCAGGGCGATTTCCACGCCCTGGGGAACTGCGTTTATAATTAATTCCTTATTCAAGCAATTGACTTTTAATACCAAACAAACTTCAAAGGAAGTTGATACAGAGGATTCTTACAGGCTGTTCAGGCACCATTCCAAACCAGCACTACATAATGAAGATGTACGCAAAGCAGTAATTCGGCTCAGGATAGGAATACCGGGATGATCAATTTGATCATCCCGGTAGTAAACAAGTAACCAGGTGACTATTTATTCTTCTTCTTATGACGATTTTTTCTAAGTCTCTTTTTACGTTTGTGGGTAGCAATTTTATGACGTTTTCTTTTTTTACCGCAAGGCATGTAGCGAAATTTTAGTTATAAAAATTAATGTAAAGATTTTATCCGTTCGTCTATTTCCTTAATCACTTCCGGGTTAGCAATTAATTTTTTACTGGCTTCATACCATTTAACAGCATTTGCTTTATCGCCTTTTTGTTCATAAGCTTCAGCCAGCGTCAATATGGCTTCCATATTTTGTGGTTCTGCGCTGATGACTGTGAGCAAACGTTCAATTGCCTTGTCAAATTGCCCGGAAACCATTCCGCCAATGCCCAGCATTAACTGGGCGTACATGTTCGTTGAATCCCTCCGGGACACTTCCAAAATCTGCTGAATCCCCTTCATCAACTGCTGGGGATCGCTTGCAGGGCTGCCGAATATGTAGGAACTTCCTAACCCGATTTTCGCAGAATCATTTCCTGGGTTCAACTTCAATGCCATTTCAAACAGGTCTCTCGCCTGACTAGCCATCCAGCTCTTTGATACAGGATCTGGCGCACCGCGGAGATTATTTAAATATAATTGGGCAGCAAAGGTGAGGCTTTTTTCAGAATTTTCCAATTTAGATGCCTCCGCTGTATAATAAGCAAATGGTGTGAAGCTTTGAGCCGAGTCTTTCCAGAAGTTTGCCAACTGGTGGAAAGTATGCAACTGCTGGTTTTTTACGTCCCCGCGAACGACCGATGACTCGAGTGAATTAACGTAAGCCTGCTGGGTAGGAGGCAGTTGGTTTTTAGCCGTAGACAGGTAATTGCGGATGTTAAACGATGAGGCGGAATCCTTAGCGACAGCAACGGGTTGCGTGCCTTTCGTAACAACGGGCACCGTTCTGCCGAAAATATATAGCGCCGCTAATAAAATTACTCCACCCGATACAAGAACCACCTGCTGTTTATTCACATTTCTAAATTAAGCGGCAAATTTACATTTCTTCCTCCGGGTTTGGTTGATCTTGTTTGATGGTTTTTAATTTTTTAACTTCCTGCACGAATTCTTTGGCAGGTTTAAAAGCAGGGATAAAATGCTCTGGGATGTCTACCGCAATATTCTTTTTAATATTTCTGCCGACTTTTGCAGCGCGTTTTTTTGTAATGAAACTGCCGAACCCCCTGATGTAGATATTTTCTCCGTCAGACAAAGTATCTTTAACTTCTTTAAACATGGTTTCAAGTGCCACAAGTACGTCAACCTTGGGAATACCGGTTTTTTCAGAAATTCGATTGATCAGGTCGGCTTTTCTCATTTTAATGGCTTAAGGGTTATTGTAATATCCGAATGATAAAAATGTAATATTTGCTCAATATGCAAATGACACAGTTTCAGAACTTTAAAGTAATAGAAACTTTTCATTAAAAGCAAGTTTAATAAATATAAAGCTTAAAATATTTCAGGGTGAAAATTTGGCGTTTAAAGGCTTTATGCTTCGCCTGTCGAAAAGTGCAACGTGCCTCCAGGACAGCGCCCTGCGCACTTTCTAACTGGCATACCCATGAAACCGCAGTTCACCATCAGCCTTTTAGCATGGAACACAAACGCCAATTCCCGGGAAATGCCCTGGAAGGGAGAAAAGGATGCCTACAAGATCTGGCTGAGTGAAATTATCCTCCAACAAACGCGGGTAGAACAGGGGATGGCTTATTACAATCGGTTTATCAGTCATTTCCCGACAGTACAGCAACTAGCCGCCGCACCCGAACAGGAAGTGTTTAAACTTTGGGAAGGCCTTGGATACTACAGCCGTTGTAAAAATCTCATTGCCACGGCCAGGTTTGTATCAAACGACCTGCATGGTCAGTTCCCGCCTACATATGATGGCTTAAAGGCCCTTCGCGGTATCGGTCCATACACCGCGGCGGCGATTGCGTCTTTTGCGTTTAACCTGCCGCATGCGGTGGTGGATGGCAACGTGATCCGCGTAATTGCCCGGTATTTTGGCATTTCCACGCCCGTCAGCCAGTCAGCAGGAAAGGCTTTATTCTCCCTGCTCGCACAAAGCCTGCTGGATAAAAGAAAACCTTCATAGTACAACCAGGCCATTATGGACTTTGGTGCCGTTATTGGTAAACCGCGGCAGCCGCTCTGTCCTACCTGCGTGCAGCAAAAAGACTGCGTGGCCTACAGAAATAACTGGGTGGACATCTTGCCGGTCAAGGAAAAAAAGACTCCCAAAAAAGGTAGATGGTTCTATTATTTTATAGTGGAAAATAACGGTCTTGTATTTATCAGGAAACGCGGAAGTAAAGACATCTGGGAAAATTTGTACGAGTTCATCCTTGTTGAAACCGAAGATCGTGCCTTCAACCTCAACCAGTTAACTGAAGCACAAATGGTTATTTTCAAAGGCAGGCTGCGACCTGAAACGATCTTCGTCTCAAAAGAATACCGCCAGCAACTGACCCATCAAACCATAACGGGGCAGTTTATACACCTGAGGCTTCCAGGTTCGTTGCAGCAACTTGACGGCTATGAAAGCGTAGATATAGCAACCCTCCGATCTTATCCCTTCCCCCGGTTTATAACTACCTGGCTGGCGGAAAAGACATTGTTTAATCCTTGAAAACCGTTGTTTTCAAGGGTTAATGACGGACAGAGAAACTGATAAAATTTATAAATAATATGTGCGAAAAAAATTAACTTTAAGAAGTATTCGATCCGACTGGAATTAACAATCATCAAATCTATCGTTATGCGAGGCGTAAACAGGGTAATGCTAATTGGTAACTTGGGAAAGGATCCGGATGTACAGTACCTGGAAGGAAATATCGCCGTGGCTAAATTTTCACTGGCAACCACTGAAACCTATAAAGACAGGGTGGGAAAATTGATCTCACAAACAGAATGGCATACGATCGTCCTCTGGCGTGGCCTGGCGGAACTGGCCTCGAAATACCTGCACAAAGGAAGCCTCGTTTACATCGAAGGACGTTTAAGAACAAGAAGCTGGGAAGACAAAGAGGGCAACAAAAAATTTGCCACTGAAGTGGTGGGCGATAATCTGATTATGCTGGACAAACGCTCCGATAGTATCGGCCAGGGTCATCACATGCCGGGCGAAAACATTGAAGGCATGACGGGTGCAGACATTCCACCGGTGGGCGAATCTTCCGAAGACCTTCCATTTTAGCAATGATTACTGTCTACCATCGGATTGAGTTTAAACCTGCGCGCTGTCTTCCAGAACATAATTAAGGGAGCAAACCAAGCCGCTCACGATATCTTTGTTTCTATAACATGATTCACTTTGGCTGAAATTTAGTAATCTTGGTGCTGATTCGTTAACAACCGTTCTACAAGTAAAACTCAACTCTTAATATCTTAACGAAAAATCTTTGCTTTGGACCAAACAATGGCACTTTGTTTTCTTACTAAACTGCTAACACCCCTTCTTCTTGCCGCAGACCTGCAGGGTTCCACGTTTGTCGGCGTTATCATTTTATTCCTGTTGATTGTTTCATTTTTTGTTTCGGGTGCGGAAGTAGCTTTCTTTTCGCTTACCTATAAAGACATAAATACCCTCAAAACCAAACAGGACGCGAGTTGGAAACGCATCGTCAACCTGCTGGAAGAACCTAAGATATTGCTTGGCTCACTGATCATCGCCAATACATTCGTCAGTATCTCTATTATTATTCTTTCTAATTTCCTTATCGATAAACTGCTGCCACCCGATAACAATCTGTGGTTTATTTATTTCATTATCAAGATCGTTGTTGTAACTGTTTGCCTCGTTCTGTTCGGTGAAGTGCTGCCGAAAGTATGGGCAGCGCAGAATAATTTCCGCTTTGCATACAATTCTTCTTTCATCGTAGAGATTATCCACTACCTGTTTCGTCGGATCAGTATCTGGCTTGTAGGACTGTCTGACCAGGTGGAGCGATTCCTCGGCCGAAGAACGACATCCTATAGCCTCGAGGAACTGGATCATGCAATTGACCTGAGCACCAACAACGATGCGAGCGAAGAAGAAAAAAACATACTCAAAGGCATCGTTAATTTTGGTACCATTACCGTGAAACAGGTGATGCGCACCCGGCTCGACGTAATCGGCGTGGACCACAACATGCCTTTCCCGGACCTGATGAAACAGATCGAGGAAATGCACTATTCCCGTTTGCCGGTTTATAGAAACAGCCTTGATGATGTGCTCGGGATGATCCAGACAAAGGACCTGATTCCTTTCCTTGGTGAAGCGGCCGATTACAACTGGCACGACCTGCTTAGGCCTCCTTATTTTGTACATGAACAAAAACTGATCGAAGACCTGTTGAAGGAATTTCAAAGCAAACGCATTCATTTTGCCATCGTGGTGGATGAATTCGGCGGTACCAGCGGCATTGTGACGCTGGAAGATATTTTGGAAGAAATTATCGGTGAAATCAAGGATGAATTTGACGACGAAGAAAGTGGCAATAAAAAAATTGATGACAGTAATTATATTTTTGAGGGTCGCACGATGATCAACGACGTGTGTAAAATGCTTGGCCTGTCGGTGGACACCTTCGACAAGGTTCGCGGCGACAGCGATTCGCTGGGTGGTATGATCCTCGAACTGGCCGGTGATTTTCCGAAAGCAGATGAAGTGGTCCTCTGCGGTGATTTTGAATTTACCGTACTGGAGGTTGACCGCAACCGCATCCAGAAAGTAAAAGTGGAGGTAAAACCGCATGTCAATCTTAAAAAGTAACGCCACCAGGGTTTCATTACCTGTTCCCTTTTATACAGTTGTTTTTATATTTGTCAGCACCGCCCTTTTGGCCCTGGGCTGTAACAGCACGTATACGCCCAAACCGAAAGGTTATTTCAAGATATCATTTCCCGAAAAGGCTTACCAGGTCTTCGATAAACCCGGGTATCCGTATCGTTTCGAATACCCGGTCTATGCCACCGTAATCCAGGATACCACTTTTTTCGAAGAGAAACCGGAGAATCCCTACTGGCTCAATATAGACTTCCCGGCGTTTCATGCGAGGATCTATATCAGTTACAACATCATTGGCGGCAGGGCAGTCTTCAAGGTTCGACGTAACGGCCAGTATGCTGACTCGGTTGGCGTGAATACGCTTGACCGGCTGGTAAGCGGTTCATTCAACCTCACTTTTAAACATTCTTATAAAGCGTCGTCGATCGTAGACAGCGCATTCATAACACCCCATGATATTCCCGGCATCTACTTTAAAATTGGTGGCAACACCGCAACCGCCAACCAGTTCCTGGTAACAGACTCCGCCCGGAATTTTATGCGTGGTGCGCTCTATTTCGATGCCACACCCAACGAAGATTCCCTCGGCGTCGTTAATAACTTCCTGAAAGAAGATATGAAGCATTTGATAAATACCCTGGAATGGAAATAAGTGGCTGCTGAGTGAATTCATTAGCTTTGCTTTAAAACCAACCCCACCTTGATAGCAATTGACAATGTACTGGTAAGTGATGAGATCGTTGAGGAACAATTCGTTTGTGATCTGAATAAAT